>DASVSM010000697.1:0-6149 GCA_036388115.1 Flavisolibacter sp. | reverse complement strand
AAAAACAGGAAGATGTTCAGGCTTTAACAGCGGTGCCCCTTCAATGGTCATTGTTCCGCATACATAATCGTTGGCCCGTTCGATTTGCTCATCGCTGAAGCCCAGTGCTTCCAGCAGGCTCCATTCAAAGTTGTAGTATTCTTCAGGAGTAAAGCCTAAGCGCTTCAAACACTCTTCTCCTAAATTATAAACGTTGAAAACAAAACCGATTTCAAAGGCACTGCCCACTGACTTATCCAGTTTGGCAATTTCAGAAGCAAGGAAACCCTTCTCGCTTAACGTCTGGTGATTGATATGTGGTGCACCGGCAAACGTTCCGGAACCCACTGCGTATTTGATGATCGCATCTTTCTCTTTCTCGCTATAGCCTAAGTTGGTTAAGGCAACCGGTACCGATTGGTTCACAATTTTCATGTAACCGCCACCGGATAATTTTTTGAATTTCACCAGGGCGAAATCAGGTTCAACACCGGTGGTATCGCAATCCATCACCAAACCGATTGTTCCTGTTGGAGCGATCACTGTGGCCTGTGCATTTCTATACCCAAGCTTCTCTCCCAGTTCAACAGCTTCGTTCCAGGCTTTGCAAGCGGCATTCAACAAATAACTTGGTGTATGCAGTGCTTTCAAACCTTGCGGCTTCACACTTAAGCCTTCGTACTCCGCTGCATCGTAAGCGGCAGCACGGTGGTTGCGCATGACACGCATCATGTGCTCTTTATTTTCTTCGTAGCGGGGGAAGGCACCTTGTACTTCGGCTAATTCCGCAGATGTTTTGTAAGCAACGCCGGTCATGATCGCGGTAACCGCACCGGCAATGCCACGGGCTTTGTCACTATCGTAAGGAATACCACTTACCATTAACACGGTACCAAGATTGGCATATCCTAAACCAAGCGTTCTGTATTCGTAACTTAATTGAGCAACTTCTTTTGATGGGAACTGCGCCATTAACACAGATATCTCCAACACGGTTGTCCATAAGCGGCAGCAGTATTCAAAGCCTTCCACATCCAGTGTATTGTTCTCGAAGTTGAAGAACTTAATGAGGTTGGCAGAAGCGAGGTTACAAGCGGTATTATCCAGGAACATGTACTCGGAGCAGGGATTGGAAGCCCTGATCTCACCACCTTCGGGACAGGTATGCCATTCGTTGATGGTGGTGTTGTATTGCGTACCCGGATCAGCGCAACGCCATGCAGCGTAAGCGATGGTATTCCATAATTCTTTGGAAGGAACTTTCTTCATCACACGTCCATCGGTACGGGCTGTTAATTCCCAGTCTTCTCCTTTTTCTAATTTTTCGAAGAATGCATTGGGTATGCGAACAGAGTTGTTAGAGTTTTGTCCGCTAACGGTTCTATAGGCTTCGCCTTCATAATCGGAAGGATAACCGGCATCGATCAGCGCCGCCACTTTCTTTTCTTCTTCTACTTTCCAGTTCACAAAGTTGACGATCTCCGGATGGTCAAGATCTAAACAAACCATTTTAGCTGCTCTTCTTGTAGTACCACCGCTTTTGATAGCACCTGCTGCTCTATCACCAATTTTAAGGAAGGACATTAAACCGCTTGATGTACCACCGCCGCTTAACTTCTCGCCTTCACCACGCAGGTTGCTATAGTTGGTACCAACACCCGACCCGTATTTAAAAATTCTTGCTTCGCGAACCCACAGGTCCATGATGCCGCCATCACCTACCAAATCATCATCCACGCTAAGAATAAAGCAGGCATGTGGTTGCGGACGTTCGTAAGCAGATGTTGATTTCTTTAATTGTCCGTCAGCCTGGTCAACATAGTAGTGACCCTGCGGTTTACCGGTAATACCATAGCTTTCGTGCAAACCTGTGTTAAACCATTGTGGCGAGTTAGGCACACACATTTGGTTCAGGATAGAGTAAACCAATTCTTCGTAAAAAACAGTGGCATCTTTTTCAGAAGCGAAATAACCATAACGTTCGCCCCACACTTTCCAGCAATTAGCCATGCGATGCGCTACTTGTTTGGCAGATGTCTCACGGCCTAAGGAGCCGTCGGCCTGCGGAACGCCGGCCTTGCGAAAATACTTTTGGGCAAGAATGTCAGTGGCAATCTGGCTCCAGCCTTTTGGAACTTCCACATTGTTCATTTCAAACACTACTTCGCCGCTTGGGTTACGGATCACGGATGTACGGTAGTCGTACTCAAACTGGTCAAACACATTGACGTCATCTCTTGTGTACTTGCGCTGAAAGGCTATGCCTTTGGTTGGTTTTGTTTCACGATCCATGTCCTAAAAATTTATGTTGAAAAGTAAGTTTTTGATTCGCCGCAAGCTCTTTCCAGAAAAGTTTAGCGGGACGACGAATGTAGATTTACACATCGAAAAAAAGAGGCCAGAGATATGCACATTGGTGGATAAGTGGCGTGGAAAAATTTGGACTTCAGGCTGGATGCGATTCTTGTGCATTCTATGTGAAAAAAGAATTCTTTGGCACAAAGCTTTTCCCCAAACGACAAAACAGAAGGCTACTGCTGTTTGAAAGAATTTAGTCCAACGATTCCTATTGCTGATTAAAAATGTTCTTGTTCGGGAAAGAAAAAAGCCGTCACTTTAATCTACATCACACCAAAACTAATTTACATACATGCTGGTCAAAACCTTTGGCAGTGCAGTTTACGGCGTAGAAGCCATCACCATCACGGTAGAGGTGAACTGGATGGGCTCCAATACCGGTTCCATCATCGTTGGCCTTGCCGATAATGCGGTAAAAGAAAGCATGCAGCGCATTGAAAGCACCTTCAAATGCATTGGTGTGGAAATGCCCCGTACACGCATTGTAGTCAACCTGGCTCCTGCCGATATTAAAAAAAGCGGCACCGCCTTCGATCTGCCCATTGCCATGGGAATTTTAGCCGCAACTAAAAAGATGAAAGGCGGCGAGGCCATTGAAAAGTATATCATCATGGGCGAGCTAAGTCTGGACGGAGAGATACGGCCAATTAAAGGTGCCCTGCCCATTGCCATCCAGGCCCGCAAGGAAGGCTTTAAAGGATTGATCGTCCCTACAGCCAATGCAAAGGAAGGTGGTATGGTGAATAACCTCGATGTGTACGGCGTGGCGCATATCAATGATGTGATACAGTTTTTTGAAAGCGAAGAAAAAAGCCTGCAACCAATAAAGATCAATACACGGGAAGAATTCTTTCATTCACAATATGATTTTGAGATAGATTTTGCCGATGTAAAGGGACAGGAAAATATTAAACGTGCCTTGGAGATTGCGGCCGCCGGTGGGCACAATGCCATTTTAATTGGCCCTCCCGGTGCAGGAAAAACAATGCTGGCGAAACGACTGCCAACTATTCTTCCACCGCTGAGTTTACACGAAGCGCTGGAGACAACAAAGATCCATTCGGTAGCTGGCAAGCTGCCCGAAAATACAACGCTGGTGAGCAAACGCCCATTCAGAAGTCCGCATCATACTATATCAGATGTCGCACTTGTCGGTGGTGGCGGCATTCCACAACCGGGAGAAATTTCCTTAGCACATAACGGTGTTTTGTTTTTAGATGAATTGCCCGAATTCAAACGCACGGTTTTAGAAGTGATGCGCCAGCCGATGGAAGAGCGACGGGTAACGATTTCAAGAGCGAAAGTGGCCGTTGATTTCCCTGCATCTTTTATGTTGATAGCAAGCATGAATCCATGTCCTTGCGGTTACTATAATCATCCTGATAAAGAATGTACTTGTCCGCCGGGTACCGTGCAGAAATACCTGAACAAAATCTCCGGGCCATTGCTTGACCGGATTGATCTCCATGTAGAAGTAACGCCGGTTCCTTTCAGCGAATTATCTACTTTAAAACCACAGGAAACCTCTGAAGCCATCCGCGACAAAGTGATCAAGGCAAGGGAGATACAGGAAGAACGATACAAAGGCCAGAACGGCGTTTACTGCAATGCACAAATGAGTAGTAAAATGCTGAAAGAGATCTGCGTGATTTCTACTGCCGGACAAAATTTATTGAAGACAGCCATGGAACGATTGAATCTTTCCGCAAGAGCATACGACCGCATTTTGAAAGTGTCTCGCACCATTGCCGATTTAGCGGCAAGTGCCGACATAAAAATTGAGCATTTGGCAGAAGCCATTCAATACAGGAGTTTGGATAGAGAAGGGTGGGCGGGATGAAATGGCGGGTAGTGCGTGGGCAATGGCGAATAAGTCTTTCCTTTGCAGCTTCTTATTTCATTGATGAAAGACCTGCAAGTTTTTTTTACCGCACTGAACTCATTCTTCGATCACATTTATGTGATTACTCTCGAACGGGCCAAAGAACGCCAGCAGCACATTCAACAGGAGTTGCAGGGCCTGAACTACCAATTCTTTTTTGGGAAAGACAAGCACTATTATTCTGTTGAAGAACTCAAAGCCAGCAACATCTATAACGAAGCACTGGCAAAGCAGCACCACCGCTATGGAAAGCCAATGCAGGCAGGACAGATCTGCTGTGCCTGGAGCCATGCTGAAGTGTACAAGGACATGGTTAAGAAAGGGTACCGCAATGCCTTAATTATGGAAGACGATGTAGTGATTGACAAAGAATCGGCACAAATTTTTTCCGTCATTACAAAGGAGTTGCCTGCCGATTGGGAGTTCCTGTACCTTGGGTTTGATGAAAGAGAGAAAGCGCCGGCGGGAGCTTTCTTCAAAAAGTTATTTTATCATGTTTTACGGCTTTTTAAAATCATCCGCTTCTCCCACAAAACTATCAGCCATTTGTATCCGCGGAAATTTTCCGCGCATCTTTATAAGGCAGGCTATCACGATTGCATTCATGCGTATGGCATTACACAATCAGCTGCGCAAAGTTTAGCAAAGCTGCAGCAACCGGTTTCCTTTGTGGCCGATAACCTGACAGCCCATGCCATCACCAATCAATTGATCAAAGGCTATATTGTTTTGCCAAAAATCATTTACCAGCAAAACCACCTGAGCACCTTGCAAACGTCTTACGTTAATCCATAGCAAACGGGTGTTCAATACGCAGCAAACCCACAGGCAAGGCAACCACAATGCTTTGCCGTTTTCTCTGTATTGTTGCAATACAATTGAACCGGCATGCCTTCTTTTCTTTTTTTATCGCTCATGAACGGCGCCGCCTGGGGCGGAAGCGAAGAGCTATGGCACCGCACCGCTTTGGATGCTGCAGGAAAAGGCTATAAAATTGGGTGCGCCTTTTACCATTGGAAAGAAAAAGAGCCAAAAATTGAAGCCCTTCAAAAAGCAGGTTGCCAGGTTTATCTTCTGCCTAACGAGGGGAGAAGAAAAAACAACCTGAAAGAAAGAATACATTACAAATGGAGTAAAAGAAAAGCAAAGAAAGCAGTTGCTTCTCTTCCCTATCAGGAGTATGACCTGACCATTGTGAACCTGGGTGGTTTTGAAATTTATACCGCCACCTGGAAGAATACATACCGCCTTTTACCTGCCTATGCTTTGCTCTTTCATAATTACAGCGAAGAAGATGTGTATAAGCCAGTCAAAGCAGAACGCCTCCACCAGTGGATGAAACATGCTGCCGGAAACTTTTTTGCGGCCGCCCGAATAAAAGAAGTGCTGGAACAAAAATTAAACATCACCATCCCTAATGCTGATGTTGTCATTAACCCTATAACCATTGTGCCATCAGGAGCGCCGGCCCCGTACCCCGTAATAGCGCCTTTTGTGTTTGTGATGCTTGCCGAACTGGATGTTAGCCGCAAAGCACAAGACAATCTTATTAAAGCCCTTTCATCGCCCAAGTGGAAGGCCAGAAACTGGAAGCTGTTCTTGTATGGAAAAGGCAAGGATAGCCAACTGTTGCAGCAACTGATAACGCAGCTCTCCCTATCCGGCAAAGTGGAACTAAAAGGACATGTAGACCAGGTGAAGACAGCACTGGAACAAGCCCATTTGGTTTTGCAACTGACGCATCGGGATGCGATGCCGCTTGTAGTGGCAGAAGCGATGGCAGTTGGCCGGCCCGTGGTGGCAAGCAAAGTTGGAGATATGCCTTTATGGGTGAGGGAAGGCCGCAACGGCTGGATAGCCAACAATGCTTCGGTAGAAGAAATAGACAGCGCAATGGAAAGGGCCTGGCAGCAAAAGGAACAGTGGCCGG
>DASVSM010000696.1:0-9965 GCA_036388115.1 Flavisolibacter sp. | reverse complement strand
GGTGTTTCAAACAATGTAATGATCGGCGGTATTTTACAAGGTGGTCCTGTTGATAACCTCGGCCCTGAAATAAAGGCCTTTCTGAACGATGATCGTTTTGTGAATGGGAGTATTGCCAATGCGGTACCAATTCTCTTGCTGAATCTTTTCGATTCATCAGGTATTAATACGGGCAGTTCGGGGATTGACCATGATATTGTAGCCACGCTGGATAACAACAACAACCAGTATTTCATTCTGAACAATTTTTACGAAAGCGATCTAGACAGCTACCAGAAAGGAACGGTACGTTTTCAATTGCCGGTTCTTTCGCCAGGACCTCATACGCTAAAGATCAAAGCCTGGGATGTGGTGAACAATTCGGCTGAGTACCTCCTGAATTTTACCGTCATCAACAACGAAGAACTACGGCTGAACCGGGTGTTGAACTACCCAAACCCCTTTACTACGCAAACCGCTTTCTGGTTCGAGCATAACTATCCGGGTGTTGACCTTTCGGCCAAAGTGGATGTTTTCACTGTTTCGGGCAGGCGAATAAAAACCATTACGCAAACAATAAACACTTCCGGAAACCGTTCCATTGAGTTGAATTGGGACGGCAGAGATGAGGCGGGAGCAAGAGTTGGGCGAGGCGTTTATCTCTATCATTTATTGGTAAAAACACCCAACGGAAAAACAGCAAATAAGTGGCAGCGACTCGTTGTCCTTCAATAAGAAACAGGCTCAAATATTATTTTGCAAATAACCAAAACTGTCTATTTTCACATCCTTTTAAAAAAGAACTATGAAGTCAACTGCTTTGAAATTAACTGCTGCTGTTACCCTATTGATAGCAGGAGGAGTATCCTCTGTGAAAGCCCAAACTGCTCAACCCATTAATGTTGTTACCACTGCCGTTCCTTTTTTACGTATTTCCCCTGATGCCCGTGCCGGCGGTATGGGTGATCTTGGAATTGCTACCACTCCGGACGCCAGCTCATCCTATTATAACCTGGCCAAAGTACCTTTTAATGAATCAAAAGGCGGTCTCAATTTTACTTATACTCCCTGGTTAAAAAGACTGGTTAACGATGTTTACCTTGCCTCGGCTTCGGGATATTATAAAATGGATGAAAACTCAGCCTTGTCAGGATCGCTGCGTTACTTCAGTTTAGGCCAGATTCAGTTTACCGACCAGTTTGGTAACCTACAGGGTACCGGTACTCCACGTGAATTTGGCTTTGATGTTGGCTACTCCCGTAAGCTTTCTCCCCGGAGCAGTATCGGCGTTGGCTTAAAATATATCTATTCAAACCTGGCTTCAGGAGCTTCTTCATCGGCTGGTACGTATAAAGCCGGCAGTTCGGTTGCAGGCGACATTGGTTTTTATCATACGGCACAAAATGCTGCCGGACAAGGATGGGCTTTTGGTGCTGCCTTTACCAACCTTGGCGCCAAGATCGCTTACACCAACAATGCAGATGCAAAAGATTTTATACCTGCCAACTTTGGTATTGGTGCTACTTATACGGCCGTACTGGATGAAAGCAACAGAATCATGTTTGGCATCGACCTGAATAAACTGCTGGTACCTACCCCCCCGCAATTCCAGGCTAACCCGAACAATGATCCGAAAATTGACAGCAACAACCAGGCTTTGTCAGCAACATACCGCAATAAAAGCGTTGTGGGAAGCTGGTTCTCCTCGTTTGGTGATGCGCCCGGCGGATTTGGCGAAGAAATGAGAGAATTTCAGGTTTCTGCCGGTGCGGAGTACTGGTACAACAACCAGTTTGCCTTACGCGGTGGTTATTTCTTTGAAGACAAAACGAAAGGCAACCGTCGCTATTTTACAGCCGGTGTTGGTATTAAATACAATGTGTTTGGTTTAAACTTCTCTTACCTGATCCCAACCGGTTCGGGCAATAACCAAAATCCGTTGGCAAACACCCTGCGTTTTTCTTTGGTATTTGATTTTGGTGCGGAAGCTGGTGGTGGCACTACCAACGCAGGTCAGTAATTCCTATAAAATGATTTTATAAAAAGCGAAGGCAATGTCCTTCGCTTTTTTGTTTTACCATAGACCGGCAAGGTGGTATAATTCAAAATTATACAAAAGAGCCAGGTAGTCCTGATTCCATAAACTTATTGGCGGACATGGAACTATGTGAGAATTAGCTGAAAACCGTCCCATTTTCACATTAGCATATTGACATATCTGCTCATCCCTGCTATTATATTTGTTCTAAACAAGTCACTATCACCAATCTCGCCTCTATACTATCGCAGCCCATCGAATATTTAAAAGGCGTTGGACCGCTTCGTGCCGACCTGCTTAAAAAAGAACTGGGCATCTTTACCTATGCTGATCTTCTTTACCTCTTTCCTTACCGGCATATCGACAAAACATCGATCACTAAAATTGAAGACCTGACAACGACAACCGAGTATGCGCAGGTGCAGGGAAAGCTCTGGTATTTTGAAACGGCAGGAGGCGGAAGCGCCAAGCGGCTGATGGCTTACCTGAAAGATGATACCGGCGTTATTGAACTCACATGGTTTAAAGGAATGACCTGGGTGGAAAAGACGCTGAAGCAGGATGAAACCTACAACGCCTTTGGCAAGATCAGTTTCTTTATGGACAAGGCGCAGATTGTTCACCCGGAACTGGAACTGGTAAAAGACCCGAAAGCCGCCGTTAAAAGTTACCTGGAACCCGTTTACACAACCACGGAAAAATTAAAAGCAAAAGGCCTTGGCGGAAGGCAGATCGGGAAATTAACGGCCGCCCTTTTTTCCATTTTGCCGGAACGGGAACTGGAAGAAAACCTTCCGTTCTATATCATTGAAAGATTGAAGCTTATTCCCCGCTACCAGGCTTTGTTGAACATTCATTTCCCTGCTTCACCGGCGATGTATGAACAGGCCGTACGGAGATTAAAATTCGAAGAGTTGTTCATCGCACAGGTAAGGCTGGCGATAGTGCGCATTGAAAGACACCGGAAGTCGAAAGGTGTCATCTTCCAAAAAGTTGGTGACCTGTTTAATACCTTTTACAATCGGCATCTCCCCTTTCAATTAACCGGGGCACAAAAAAGGGTTTTAAAAGAAATAAGGACCGATACAGGAACCGGCCACCAGATGAACCGTTTGTTACAGGGAGATGTTGGAAGCGGCAAAACCATTGTGGCACTGCTGGCAATGCTCATTGCAATTGATAACGGCTTCCAATGCTGCCTGATGGCACCCACTGAAATTCTAGCCCAGCAACACTTTGGTACGATTAGTAGACTGACAGAAGGCCTGCCCTTGCAGGTAAAACTGCTTACCGGTTCAACCGCGGCCAGGGACCGTAAGGTTATTCATAAAGGATTAACCGAAGGATTTATACAGATCATCATTGGCACGCATGCACTGATTGAAGAAACGGTTCAATTCAAAAACCTTGGACTGGCCGTTGTGGATGAGCAACACCGCTTTGGTGTGGAGCAGCGGGCAAAACTTTGGAAAAAAGCAGCCCTTCCCCCTCACATTCTGGTAATGACAGCAACGCCCATTCCGCGTACATTGGCCATGACGGCTTATGGCGACCTGGATTACAGCATCATGGATGAACTGCCGCCGGGCCGGCAGCCAATAACAACGGTGCACCGTTTTGACAATGCCCGCCATAAAGTACTCGAGTTCATAAAATCTGAAATTGACATTGGCAGGCAGGCCTACATCGTCTTTCCCTTAATTGAAGAAAGTGCAAAGCTGGATTACGAAAACCTGATGAGCGGTTACGAAAATGTAAAGGCTTTCTTTCCCGAGCCCAGGTACTGGATTAGCATGGTGCACGGAAAGCAGCCATGGGAATTGAAGGAAGCCAACATGCAACGTTTTAAGAGCGGCGATACGCAACTATTGGTGGGGACTACTGTTATAGAAGTAGGTGTTGATGTGCCAAATGCATCGGTTATGGTGATTGAAAGTGCGGAAAAATTTGGACTATCCCAGTTGCACCAGTTGCGGGGAAGAGTGGGCCGTGGAGCCGAAAAGAGCTATTGCGTCCTGATTACTTCCACAGAGATCAGCAACGAAGCCCGGGAACGCATGAAAACAATGGTGCACACAAGCAATGGTTTTGAAATTGCAGAAAAAGATTTAGAGCTCCGCGGGCCGGGCGATATTGAGGGAACAAGACAAAGCGGTGTGTTAAATTTTCGCCTGGCAAGTATAGTCCATGACAAACCGATCCTGGATGCTGCAAAAAAGATTGCCGAAGAAATTGTAGAGAAAGACCCTGAGTTAGTGAATCCTGAGAACAATCCGTTGAAACAGTACCTCCTGTCATTGAAAGGTAAAACGCCCTGGAGCAAGATTTCTTAACCAAACGTTGATGCAATAATTTTCGTAAATAATAGTTTAACTTCAAAAACAATTGACGAACAAGCTTTCCATACTCTTTGCATTCGCTTGCTTTTGCAATCTTTTTGCTTCTGCGCAAACCATTGAATTTATTGAGAACAAAGGTCAGTGGGATTCTAAAGTAAAATACATGGGCCGTGTTTCGGCCGGCGCTTTTTTTATTCACCAGGACGGGTTTACCGTGTTGCAACATGACACTGCAGACTGGGCCCGTGTGTCCAACAAAATTCACGGACATAGCCAGAGCACAAATCATCGCCATGCTGCAAAGAGCGGTCAGCCGGAAGGTGGCGACATGGTAGTGAAATCACATGCTTACCAGGTGAATTTTTTAGGCGGCAGTTCAACACCACAAATTGTTGCCGACAAAAGCCTTACTACCTATAATAACTATTTCATTGGCGATGACCCCTCTAAATGGGCCGCCAACTGTAAGACCTACCAGGGTATCACCATTAAAAATATTTATCCCAATATTGATGTCCGTTATTATTCCGGTAACAACGGCATGAAGTACGATCTGATTGTTCATCCGGGAGGTAATCCGGCAAACATTGCATTGAAGTATGAAGGAACCGAAGGGCTGGAGATCAAAAACAAAGAATTACTGGTTAAAACATCGGTTGGTGTACTGAAAGAATTAAATCCCTACACGTATCAATATAATCCCGCCGGCCGTGTAACGGTTGATGCAAAATATACCGTTGAAGGCAATATCGTTCGATTCAACATCAAGAACTATGATCCGAAAACAACATTGGTAATAGATCCAGATCTTATCTTTTGTTCTTTCAGCGGAAGCACCGGCGATAACTGGGGCTTTACGGCTACTTATGGTCCGGACGGCAGCATGTTTGGTGGCGGTATTGCATTGGGAAGCGGCTTCCCGGCATCTCCCGGCAGCTTTCAAACAAATTTTGGTGGCGGCATCTCTTCCAACTTTGGTGGTTCCGGTTATGATATTGGCATTATTAAGCTTTCGCCCGATGGAACGCAGCGCCTCTATGCAACCTATATCGGTGGCAATCGCAATGAAATGCCACAAAGTTTAATTGTTGATCCGCAGGGGCAGCTCATCGTTGCCGGACGAACAAGTTCCCGCAACTATCCAACAACAGGTGCAGGATTGATCGGTCCGGGTAATCCTAACAGTGCATCCACCGATTTCGATATTGTCATTACCAAACTCAATGCTGCCGGTTCGGCGTTAATCGGTTCAAAGCGTATTGGCGGCGCTGGCGATGATGGTGCAAACATTACGCAGGAAGGTGGCACAACTGCTATCTCGTTGTTACGGAATTACGGCGATGAAGCAAGGAGTGAAGTAAACATCGATGGGGCCGGAAATATTTACCTGTCCTCTTGTACACAGTCAACTAATTTTCCAACTGCTAATCCGGTACAGCCGAACAATGGGGGAAAGCAGGATGGTGTGATATTAAAAATGGACCCGGGTGTCAACAATCTTTTGTTCAGCACTTACTTTGGTGGCGGCGAAGATGATGCTGCCTATGTGCTGGCCCTTCACCCGTCAAACGGGAATATTTATATAGCGGGAGGCACCGCTAGCGGCAGCCTGTTAGGAACAGGGCCCGGAACGGTTGGACAAAATTCGTTTGGTGGAATTGATGGTTTTGTCACGATCCTCACACCTGATGGATCCTCACTTGTGCGAACTTCGTTTTTCGGCACCAACGGTGCAGACCAGATCTACGGGATACAGTTTGATGAAAAAGGTTTCCCTTATATCATGGGGCAAACAATGGGTAGCTGGCCGGTTATCAATGCTCCCTGGAGCCAGGCTAACGGAAAGCAATTCATTGGCAAATTGCAACCCGACCTGTCGGCATATGTTTACTCAACAGTATTCGGCAAAGGAGAAGCCTCTCCGGATATTTCACCCGTCGCCTTCCTGGTTGACCGTTGCGAGAATGTATACATCTCCGGTTGGGGCGGGCGGATTCAAGGTCAAAATTTTCCAAATGCCGGTGTACTTGGATTATCCGTTACTCCCGATGCCTTAAAATCCAAAGCCGATCCGGGCGGTTCTGGAACGGGTGAAGACTTCTATTTTTTTGTATTGAAAAAAGACGCTGCCTCTCAATTATACGGAAGTTTTTTTGGGCAGGATGGCGGCTATGGCGACCACGTGGATGGTGGCACCAGCCGCTTTGATAAGAACGGCGTTATCTACCAGGCTATCTGCGCCAGTTGCACCAATAATTTACCTTTTCCAACAACCCCTGGCGTTTGGGCGCCAAACAAGCCGTCCAGTGCTGGTTGTAATCTGGCCATGGTAAAAATTGCGTTCAATTTTGCCGGCGCCAGAGGCGAAGTTCGTCCTTCCATCAACGGCGTACCAAGAGACAGCATAGGCTGCGTTCCGCTAACAATTGACTTTACTGATACTATCCAGGAAGCACCGGCTTACGAATGGGTATTTGGTGACGGTTCACCAAAAGTTTTTACCACATCACCAAGCGTTACACATACTTATAACAATGTGGGTACGTATCTGGTGATGATGATCGCGGTTGATTCAACAAAATGCTTCCCCCGCGATACATCGTATGTTAATGTAAAAGTTGGCGACAACATGGCTACCCCTGCTTTTAGAGCAGTAAAATTGAGCCCCCCTTGCGATACCTTCCGCTACCGCTTTGACAATACCACCATTGCGCCTCCAGGTATTCCATTTCGCGCCACAAGCTTTATCTGGGATTTTGGCGACGGGTCGCAAAAAGTGACTACAGGGGCGGGCCCCGTCTTCCACACCTATGCCAATGCCGGTAGTTATGTTGTAAAGTTGACCATCAACGATACTTCCTATTGTAACTCTCCGGAAACAACCGTAGATACCTTGCGTGTGGCCGCTAATGTGCAAGCTGTTTTCAGTACACCACCTGCGGGTTGTGCACCGTACGACGCGGTATTTACAAACCAGTCCGTGGGCGGCTCGCAGTTCATCTGGGACTTTGGCGATGGTGGAACATCCACTGCCAGGAACCCGACACATACTTACATTAACCCGGGAACCTATGTGGTGAGCATGACTGCTATTGATTCAAATACCTGTAACATAATTGATAATATCTCGTTCAGGATTACGGTGTCTCCAATTCCTACGGCTGCCTTTACGGCATCGCCACAACCGCCGCAGGTGAATACACCCATTTCATTCACCAACCTGTCCAGTGCCGATGCAATAAGGTTTAAATGGGTGTTTGGAGATGGCGATTCTTTGCTGACAACCTCACGCAATGTAATCCAGCACGAATTTAACCTGACAGCCACTTACCAGACCTGCCTGACAGCCTATAACGCCTCAGGTTGCGAAGCACGGACCTGCCAGCCGGTAAGCAATATTATCGACCCGGCCATTGATGTACCGAATGCCTTCACGCCACAAAGTGGTGACGTAAACAATAAAATATTTGTCCGGGGTTTTGGTATCGCCAAATTGAATTTTGCCATCTATGCCCGCTGGGGCGAAAAAGTGTTTGAAACTGCCGACAAGCGAATTGGCTGGGATGGCCGTTTTAAAGGCCAGCTATTACCAATGGATGCCTATGCTTACACACTGGATGTGGAACTGGTAGACGGAAGAAAATTCAGAAAAACAGGCGACATAACCCTGATTCGATAATGCTAATATGAATGTAAAATGACCAGACATAAAACAATCTTGATGATTTGCGGGATGATGACGATGACGGCTGTTTTCGGTCAGGATCTTCACTTCTCCCAGTTTATGAATTCGCCGCTTACAACCAACCCCGCCAATACAGGCTTTATGCCCGAAGGTGATTACCGCCTGGGGATGAACTACCGCAACCAATGGTCGTCGGTAATGGCGGTGCCTTATAAAACCATGAGTGCTTTTGGCGATGTGCAGGTAATGCGCGGCAACAGCGATAATGGCTGGATGGGCATTGGCGGTTTAATCCTTCGGGACGTGGCGGGAAGCGGTAACCTCACATCAACAAAAATATATGGCTCGGTGGCATACCATCAAACCCTTGGCTATTCCAGTTTGTTAAGCCTTGGCTTTAATGTAGGCTGGGCCAATAAAAGCATCAATACAGCTAATCTTAAATTCCCCGACCAGTTTGACGGAAAGTTTTTTGATAACAAGATTCCAACGAGTGTTATGCTTGACCGCAATAACATCAGTTATCTTGATGTGCATGTAGGAATGAACTATGCCTACTTTCCCACCGAAAAAATTTATGTGAATGCTGGTTTTTCGGCCATGCATGTGAACCGGCCGAACGAATCGTTTTTCGAAAGCGATGCAGTTGGCATAGACACAAGAGTTCCGATGCGCTATACCGGTTTTTTAAATGGTAGCTTTAAGCTAAACGATGAATGGATTATTAACCCCAACATCTACTATTCCCGCCAGACTTCTTTATCGGAATTGGTTGGCGGAGCTAATGCGCATTACAACTTATCGGGAGATGGCGAAACAGTTTTGATTGGCGGCCTTTACTACCGGCACAAAGAAGCTGTTATTCCCATGTTGGGCGTGGGATTAAAAGATTACACTTTTTCATTTACTTACGATGCAACAATGTCGTCGCTGAAAAATTACAATAATACCCGTGGCGCTTTTGAATTTTCCTTGATCAAAGAAGGGTTGTTTGACCAGTACAACGGCAACAGGCGACAGAGCATGTGTCCTTCGTTCCGCCTGTAAAATTTCACTTTTGCATTTGCCTCATTTAGCCGACTTTTACGGCTATGATTAGTGTTGCACCTCCCTCATTAGCCATTGAACATTTAGCGGCTTTCAAAAATATTTGCGGCGATAAATATGTGCTGGTAGACGAAGAAACCCTCCATAATTATGCGCATGACGAAACAGAAGACCTGCACTTCTTGCCGGATGTTGTGATAAAGCCGGGCAACGCAAATGAGATTAGTTCTATTCTGAAAATTTGCAATCAATATAAAATTCCTGTGACTCCACGCGGTGCAGGCACCGGTTTAAGCGGTGGCGCTTTGCCGCACCTGGGTGGTGTGCTGCTTTCCGTTGAACGATTAAATAAAATCGTCGACATAGACGACCGCAACCTGCAGGTAACAACCGAGCCTGGTGTGATTACCGAAGTATTGCAAAATGCAGTAAAAGAAAAAGGTCTCTTTTACCCTCCCGATCCCAGCAGCCGCGGCTCCTGTATGATTGGCGGCAACATTGCTGAAAACAGCGGCGGCCCAAAAGCAGTGAAATATGGCGTGGTAAAAGATTATGTTCTCAACCTGGAAGTTGTTCTGCCAACCGGCGAAATCATTTGGACAGGCGCCAATGTTTTAAAGAACGCTACCGGTTATAACCTCACGCAATTAATGGTTGGCAGCGAAGGCACCCTGGGAATCGTGACCAAGGCTGTATTGAAATTAATTCCGCTTCCCAAGCTGGACTTGTTGATGCTGATACCGTTTAAAAACCCGGTAGATGCCTGCGCTGCCGTCAGTGCCATTTTTGCGGCGGGCTATGTGCCCAGTGCTATGGAATTTATGGAGCGGGATGCCATTGAATGGAGCATGCGTTATGTAGACAATTGCATTGTTCC
>DASVSM010000695.1:0-4839 GCA_036388115.1 Flavisolibacter sp. | reverse complement strand
GGAAACTACCATATTCATAAAAAGGATCATTTTTTTGTGCGTTTGTTTTGTTGCCATCGGTATTTATAAACGGGTTATTTACAGTGCTTGTATTACCATATAAATCCACCCTGAAATCCAGGTTTTTAGATACATTGATATCAAGGTTTGAACGATAGTTGAAGCGTTTGTTCAAATAGTTACCTTCTACACCCTGGCCCTTACTGAACTCATTTAATATACCTCCCTGGTTGATGTAGCCCAAGGACACAAAGTATTTAACTCTTTGCGTACCGCCGGTAATATCGATATTGCTCCTGGTTTGGTGGCTGTAACGTTTAAACAACACATCGTACCAGTTAACATTCGGATGGGTATAAGGATCAGACCCCGTCCTGAATTTCTGAAGGTCTACATCGCTCCAGGCTGCGGCCCTTGTGGTGCCAAAGTAAAGGTTATCATTTATTTGTGCCTGGTTGGCCGCTAAGGCTGTACTGTATGCATCGAGGTACTTAGGCAGAATAGTAGGCTCCATGGTGGCATATTCAGTTCTGAAGGAGATTTTTGGAGACCCTGTTTTTCCGCGACGTGTGGTAACAACCACAACACCGTTCGCACCTTTAATACCATAAACAGCGGTGGTTGCTGCATCTTTCAAAATAGAAAGGCTCTCTATCTCGTTGGGATCAATAGAAGCGAATTGATCAGCGCTGAACTCTATATCATCCACAATAATCAGCGGCGTATTAGAGCCTGTAAAAGAGCTTTGGCCTCTTATAAAAAAAGCAGCGCCATCGGCGCCCGGCACACCGGTACGCTGCTGGGAAGAAAAACCAGGAAGCTTACCTACAAGCCCGTTTTGAAGACTTGCCGATGGATTTTCGCGGATGGAAGAACCGGACACTGCACTTACTGAACCAGTAACAGTAATTTTTCTTTGCCTGGCAAAACCAACGACTACCACTTCGCCTAAGCCTTTTGGATCCGAAGCAAGGGTGACAGCCAGCGGAGCATCTGTAACCGTTGCTTCCTTGGGTAAATAACTGGTAGAAGTAAACACCAGCGTGTTTGATGTACCACGTAATGTAAGAGAAAATCTTCCTCTTTCATTAGTGGTAGTACCATTACCGGGCACTCCTTTTTCAACAACAGAGACTCCTTCAACAGGACCTTTTTCATCCGTTACAGTACCACTAACCGGTTTGCTTTGTGCAAATGCATTACCGGCAAACAGCGTAGCGAGAATAAGCAGACATGTGATCAATCTTTTCATACAATCAATTTGTTTTTTATAAAAAACTTATTTTTACCAACCGGGGTTTTGTTCGAGGGCCGAATTTTTGGTTGTTTCATCGTAGGGAATTGGCATCAGGTATAGCTTGTCTGCAAACACCATGGTGCTTATCTGTACTTTTTCATAGGTAAATGTGGTGCCTGTCATGGTTATCTTCATTCCAAACAAGGGTCCATTCAGTTCCTGCTCACCGAGTTTCCAACGCCGTATATCCCAAAAACGATGCTCTTCAAAGGCAAGTTCGATGCGTCTTTCATTTCGTATAAGGTCACGCATTTCAGCTTGCGTAATTCCTGCTTTTATTCCATATCTGCTATCCGTACCTGCTCTAATTAACACTCTTGCCCGTATTAGTTTTATTTGATCTACCGCCTTTTCCACCTGGTTCGTTTCATTGAGGGCCTCAGCATGATTCAATAATATTTCTGCGTACCGGAAATAAGGAAAATTATGGCTTTGGTTAGCATACGTCTGACTAGTTGTAAAACTGCCGAGAAACTTGCGCAGGTAATAACCTGTTTTTGTTTGAATAGAAGAATTGTTAGGTTTGTCCCTTCCTCCTTCAAATGTTTCCACCGGCCTGTTAAGCCAATTAGCTGCGCTGTTTAGCCCGGTATTGTTGTAAAATATAGTAGCATTAAGCCGGACAGAATCACGTCCTGCATAGGGATTTGCCGGATCGTACCCGGACGCCGGATCCGTAATTGCCCGACCATTCCGCATGGGAAAAGCATCAACAAAATTTTGCGTAGGGCTTGTACGTCCGCCACTTTGGGTATTGTTTGGAGCATACCCTATCGGAGCATTATTTGTTTCCAGGGTAAAATCCTGCCCTGTTTGTTTTGCGAGGATAATTTCTGAGTTCTTTCTTACAATAAAAGCGTTACTGAAGTTTGACTGTAGTGCATAATAGCCCAGGGACTTAAATTCCTCAGCAGCATCTACTACCTTTTGCCAGCGTGCCGGATCAGCGGTTGGATATCCGATAATTCCTCTTGTTTTTAAGCTACCTGCTGTTGCGCCACCATTAAAGAAAGGACTTGCCGCATAAAGGAAAACGCGGCATTTTAAGGCGACGGCTGCGCCCTTTGGAATTCTGCCTAATTCACCATCGGGGACAGAATTATCGGCCAGTAAATCCGGTTTAACCGCATCACACTGGCTGGTTATATAATTCACTACCTCGTCAAATGTATTCCGGGGCAACTCAAGATCATCGTTTAACGTAAAAATTTTATCACCTATCAACGGTATGCCGCCGTAACGTTTCATTAATTCAAAGTATAACAACACTCTTATGAATCTTGCTTCCGCTTTATATGCTTTTATCGTTGCCACTGTTCCAGCATTGGGCGTGGGAATGGAATCGATATTGGCGAGCAAAATATTGGCCTGGCGTATGCCAGCGTAACTGTTAGCCCAATACCCATCGGGGTTCTGAATAACGCTTATGCGGCCGTTGGTATAGTTTTCAACAGAAGTGCCAATCCTGGATGGCACAGCGTCGTTTGTACCTGCATCTAAAAAATCGCCGCCGACCCGATTAAAGCCAGTAGGGATAAAAGTGTAAATGCTGTTTAAAAATTGCCGGGCATAAAATGCATTTACATCATTCTTGTCCCAAACAAGGTCTGAGGTAATAAGTTCCCTGGGTTCCGTTTCCGGATCCTTTGTACAGGAAGGTAAGGCCACCCACACCAACAAGACTAACGAAAAATATATGATTGATCTTTTCACTATAATATGTTTATGGCTAAAATTTAATGTTGATTCCAAAATTGAAGAGACGTTGTATGGGGTACGACCCGTTATACACTTCAGGATCAATACCTTTTAACTCTGTAGATGTAAGCAGATTTAATCCGTTAGCAAATATTCTAAAGGTGGAGATTTTCAACCTGCCCACAACACTTGCAGGTATCGTGTAGCCAATTTCCACATTTTTCAGCCGCACATAATCTCCTGATCCAATTGAGAAAGAAGAGAATTCCCGGTTGTTCGAATTATTGCCGATACTCAAACGTGGATAGGATGCATCAGTATTTGTGGGTGTCCACCGGTCAAGGTGCTCTTCATAAGCCTGTCCGAGCCCGCCATTTTGAAATTCATAGAAACGGTTGTTGTTTAGAAAAATGTTTCTATTTATAACTCCTTGCACCAAAGCGCTGAAATCGAAAGATTTGAAACTAAAACCAAGGTTAACGCCATACACGGTTAGCGGGCCGTTTGCGCCTATCGCTGTAACATCAAATTGATTGATTTCGCCGTCACCGTTTAAATCCTTGTATTTTATATCACCGGGTTGGGTGGGAATATTGTTTTTAAACGTAGCGCTGCCGGCAATTTCGGCGGCTGATTGAAAGAGACCTTCGGCAATATAGCCAAAGGGCCTACCCACCATTTGCCCCGTACGCTTCATATATTCATAAGGCCAGTTAACTTCATCGGAATAGAGCACCTCTGAACCCTGTACACTGGCGTTAGCAGCAACGAAATAATGGAACTTATTTAAACTCTGTTGCCACGACAATTGAAAATCCATGCCCGAATACCGGTTTATACCAATGTTTTCATTGGGGTAAGCCACTCCTAAAAGAGTAGTGTTTCTTCCCCTTTGAATTAAGAGGTCGTAAAACTTGTTGTTGTAATATTCTATTGTAAATCCAAGCTTATTTTTAAGGATAGAACCTTCTATTCCTATATTGGCTTTATTAGCTTTTTCCCATGTAATATCAGGATAGGCAAGCGTACCTTGAATTGTACTGTTCTGACCGGTAGCAGAAGTACCAAAGATTGCCTGGGTAAACCCAGGGTATCGTTGAATGTATGAGAAATAGCCGGGATTATCCCAACCCGTTTTACCATAGGAAGCGTATAGCTTAAGCGAACTGAGCCAGGTTACATTCTTCGAAAAATCTTCTTTAGTTATGTTCCAGGCCGCGCCTACGGAAGGAAAGAAACCACGTTTAAAGCCACCGGGATACCGGTTAGACCCATTATAAGCATAGGCGGCCTCAAGAACATATTTTTCTTTGTAATTGTAAGATACTTTTCCTGACGTTCCCGAGACGGTATAAGGCAGATCGCTTCCGCTAACCGTTGCATCCCTGTTTACCATTACCAGTGCATCAAAGCCGTGTGTTTGATTGAAGGTCTGGTTGTACCCCATGGAGACCTCGGCATAGTTTGAACGACCCTGGTTGCCAATCCCGTTGTTGTTGATTTGATCCAGCTTTGTACCAAGCGAGGATAATGTTGAACCGTTTTGCCGGTAAGCGATGTAACCCCTGCTTCGAGTAATGTTTTCCTGAAGCGTAGAAGAGTATGACGCCCTTGCTTTAACCCATAATCCAGGCAGAACCTCATCAAGTGTTCTTTTCAAGAAGAAATCTGATAATATATCTCTCCGATAACTTTGAAGATAACCTGCACCGGTAGTCAGACCCTGAAGGTTAGATGCCTGTAATTGGTTTGCTGTAGCAAGATTACCCATTGTGTAATCCTGGTTTGCACCAAAAGTACCATCTGCGTTTAAGACAGGATAGGCATTATTCGGTGTCGTTAAA
>DASVSM010000694.1:0-5389 GCA_036388115.1 Flavisolibacter sp. | reverse complement strand
GGTTAAACTACTAAAACTCAACAGTAGTTGCAAGCGGCTGCCCGTTACGCTTGTACGTTACGGTTGTTTTGTCGCCCTTTTTAAACTTGCCGAGAGTTTGCATATAACTTTCCATCGACGATACTTTGTAGTCGCCAATGGCGGTAATAATGTCTCCTGCTTTCAACCCGGCTTTTTGTGCAGGCTTTCCTTCGCTTACACCATCGGCCCTTACGCCGGCTCCGCTGTAGGTATAATCCGGCATAATGCCCAGCGTTACGCTGAAGCGTGCCGTGGTCATTGTTTGCGCTTCTCTTGTTTTAGTAAAAGTAAGTTTTGCCGGAAGTTTGTCTGTTGCCTGCAGCAGGCTGTAAATATGTTGAACAATCCCTGCCTGCCCCCTGTAATTGATCTTGTCAAAATCATCCGAAGGTTTGTGGTAATCAGTATGCAGCCCGGTAAAGTAAAACAATACAGGAATGTTTTTCAGGTAGAAGGAAGTATGATCGCTTGGGCCTGTGCCGCTCGAATCGAACCGGTAAGTTGCTGCCGCATACAAACCATCACCTCCCTGGCGGTTATAAATCTCTCCCCACGCCGGCGAAGTTCCAAAACCGCCAACGGTTAATGTTTTGGCAGAATCACTTAACCGTCCCACCATGTCCATATTGATCATGAAGTTGGCGTTTGCCAGATCAATGGTAGGATTTTGCGTGAAATACTTCGAGCCGTACAAGCCCAGTTCTTCACCCGAAAAAGCAATGAACAAATAGTTGTTTTTTTTCAGGTTAGAACCTTTCAGCAGCCGGGCCAGTTCTATTAATGCCGCGGTACCGCTGGCATTGTCATCGGCGCCGTTGTGTATTTGTTTATCTGTACCGGTGTGCCTCGAGTTCTGGTCTTCTCCGTAGCCCAGGTGATCGAAATGTGCACCCAGGATCACAGTTGTAGCTGCGCCATTATCAAGATAGCCAACTACGTTGGTTCCGGTGCGTGACTTCTCCTGAATATTGATAGTGCCACTGATATTCAGGGAAGCAGAAGGATCTTTAAAGTAGGCGGCGGCTATTTTGTTTGAAAAATAGACGACTGGTATCGGTAAGACTTCTCCTTTCTCTTTGCCGTTAAATTTCCACCCGTCGACGGTGACGGATGTATTGTAAATTAAAAAGGCGGTAGCCCCTTTTTGAGCGGCGTCTTTTGCCTTGGTCATAACTGCTGCATTTAAATCAAAATGCGGATTGGCTTTATTCTCGTTCAATGTTTCGGCTATATTAAAAAACCAGGGTTCTCCTTTTTCCATTAAAGCAACAGAGGGCCTGGAGTTGATGCTGCCATTGCCGCTAAAAACCAGTGGAAAAAAATCTGTGTTTAATTGCAGGGCTTTATCATTAATTGAAAAAACGGTTGAAGACGCAATTTCCTTTCCTTCCGCCACGGCAAAGCGCTGGTAAAAGCCATCGGTTCCTTTTGGCTGAAGGCCAACCCTGGCAAATGCATCGCTGATGTAAGCCGCTGCCAGCTTTTCGCCTTCTGTTCCGGTACGCCGGCCTTCCAGTTTATCGCTGGCCAGGTACTCCACATGGTTTTTTAAATTAGCCGGTAACGACTCAGTTTCCGTGATGGCCTGACGTTGCGTTCCGCAACCTGCGAGGAAAAGAAAAAAGAAGGTGTAAATACGTAACACAGGCTAAGTTTTAAATGCTTTACAAAGTCAAAGGTCAAAAGTAAAAGGTCAAAAAGATTCTGAAAGAGCAAGCCACTTTCTATTTTCCTTCGTCCATTCTGATTTTTGAATTTTGCCTTTTGATCTGTCTGGCGGCGGACAGCAAAAATACTTTCCCGCAAGGGTTTAGCCTGAAAAACGTTCATTTTTTTCATCGGCTTTTTTTCATTACCCTTAACACAAAACTTCTGATCTCGTAAATGGTTGCGGCTGCCGCTGGCTACCTTTGCGAACCTCATCGTGCTTAAAAAAACCGTCCATATTGCGTTAGTTGGCAATCCCAATAGTGGAAAGACTTCGCTATTCAATGTGCTGACGGGGTTAAACCAACGCACCGGGAACTTTCCTGGCGTAACTGTAGATAAAAAGACCGGCACTACTCCTATTTCATCCGCTATTACCGGCAACATCATTGACCTGCCGGGAACGTACAGCCTTTATCCCAAGCGGCTGGACGAATGGGTGAGCTATCGTGTTTTGTTAAACCAGGATAAAGACATTAAAGCCGATGTGTTTGTGGTGGTGGTAGATGCCAGTAACCTCAAGCGCAACCTGCTTTTCTGTTCGCAGATCATGGACCTGAAAAAGCCGGTGGTCGTTGCCCTCACGATGGTTGACATTGACAAACGCAAAGGCATCGAAATCGATTTATCGCAGCTGGAAAGAGAGCTCGGCGTACCAGTGGTTTCTATCAACCCGCGGAAAGAAAAAGGCATTGCGCAAGTAAAAAAAGCAATTGAGCTTACCGCTTCCAATCAATACAAAATTCCGGTTCGGGATTTTATTGAGAACAGGGAGCTGGCATCTGCATCTATCGAAGATTTGCAGTTAGCGATTCCCGAAGCCTCCGATTATTCCGCTATCCACTATCTCATTAACCACGAAGAGTTTGACCTGGACAATGGACTTCAGCAAAGAATAGAGAACATTGAAAGGCAGCACAACTTTAACCACACAAAAACGCAGGCAACAGAGATTCTTCAACGCTACCACCGCATTCGCCAGATCATGCAGAACTCGGTGATAGAACCGGATCCTAATGAGCAAAAGCGTTTTACAGCGAAACTGGATGATGTGCTCCTGCACCGCACCTGGGGTTACCTGATCTTGCTTGCCGTGTTGTTCCTGCTTTTTCAAAGTGTGTTTTACCTGGCGCAGTATCCCATGACATGGATCGAGGAAGGTTTTTCCTATGCCAGCACCTGGCTGAATGGTGTGCTGCCCATTGGATGGTTTTCTGACCTGGTGGTAAATGGAATTGTAGCCGGCCTTAGCGGTATCATGATATTTGTTCCGCAGATCATGATCCTGTTTGGACTGATTACTATTTTGGAAGACACCGGTTACATGGCCCGCATTTCCTTCTTAACCGACAGGCTCATGCGCAGTGTGGGATTGAACGGAAAAAGTGTGATGCCGCTGATCAGTGGTTTCGCCTGCGCTGTTCCGGCCATCATGAGTGCACGAAACATTGAAAACAGAAAGGAGCGTTTGCTCACCATTCTCATTACACCGCTTATGAGCTGTTCGGCACGGCTGCCGGTGTACACCATTTTAATTGCGCTGGTGATTCCAAACAAATACTATCTCGGCATCTTCAGTTTACAGGCATTGGTGATGATGGGGCTGTATGTTTTAGGCTTTGCCATGGCTATGCTTGTGTCTTACATTGCCAAGTGGTTTATTCATATTAAGGAGAGAAGCTTTTTTATTTTGGAATTGCCTACCTATCGCCCGCCGCGGGCTAAAACCATTGCACAAACCATGTTAAGCAAGGCAAGGATTTTTGTGATGGATGCTGGTAAGATCATCATGGTCATCTCACTTATACTTTGGGCCCTGAGCTCTTTTGGCCCTTCGGGAAGAATGAGCGTCCTGGACGCGAAGTACGAACAGCAGATAGCACAAAACCCTGCTGCAAAAGATTCATTGCAGATACAATTCAATACAGCCAAGCTGGAAAATTCGTACGCAGGTATTTTGGGTAAAAGCATAGAACCGGCCATTAAGCCATTGGGTTACGACTGGCGCATTGGCATTTCACTCGTTACTTCTTTTGCTGCAAGGGAAGTGTTTGTTGGAACCATGGCAACGTTGTTCAGCGTAGCCGACGAAGAAGAAGGAACGCTGCTTCGCGAAAAAATGGCGACAGCGAAGAAGAGTAATGGTGAGCCGCTGTTTACCGTGGCTACAGGAGTTTCGCTGATGATCTTCTATCTTTTTGCGATGCAGTGCATGAGCACGTTGGCGATTGTAAAAAGAGAAACCCGTACCTGGAAGTGGCCAGCTATTCAATTGGTGTATATGACGGCCATTGCTTACCTCATGAGTTTTATTGCGTACCAGTTGCTGAAATGACCTCATTCTGAACGGCCTCACCCCGACCCTCTCCGCACGGAGAGGGCCACCAACGGCACAGGCACTGGCTTACACAATTTTTCATTTCACGTTTCAATCATTCGTAAACATCATTAGCTGACGGGTGCAGGTTTCTTGCTGCACCTTATTCTCTGTTCTTTCTTTCCCGACGGGGTTCGCACTGCCTACGTATCCCCGCAGGGCCATTACTTAATTCGGGCTTTCCGCTGCGGGAGACCCGTCGGGAATGTGAATAGCAAAAACTATCCTAATTGTTTATTGTACTTAGGTAATGAATTGTTATCTGTCTTGAATTTATTTAAATAATATCTTTCCCACTGAACCTGCTCACTTTCACTATTCAAAACACTATAAAAAACTTCAACGATTCCCCATTCATCACAAGACTTCTCTTTTATTCTTTCATATATTCTGCCGCGACCGATGTAAATCACTTCACCTTCTCTGTTAAGATATTTGTATATGCCGACAGCATCCCTTGGTATTTCGTTTTTATTTTGATAAGAGAAGCGAAGTTCAAAAATTGGCTGAAAGTGCGCAACCCATACTTTAAGATGATTATCATAAACAGCTTTGGTGAATCTCTTTCTTTCATTATCTATGTTTGGTGGGTTAATCCAAAAATACTTAGTCATTAATTCGGCAGCAGCGGCCCTATACCCTGAAGTATTTTTATTATTTGTTTTAGGCACCAACTTAAACCTAGCTCCTTCTTCATCACTTCTCTCGTAAAATTTGAAAGCTACTCTTTTATCTTCTGCATCGACTCTGTATTCTACATATTTGAATTTTGATAACTCTGCTTCATTAGCAAATGCTTTATTAAACGAAATGTGCTTATCATAAATAGTGATTGCAGGTTCATTAGTTGAAATTTTGGTAGCCCGAAACAATTTAAAATCTCCCATATGTTCCTATTGAAATTATTATGGTGAAAGTAATGGATGACTCCAAATACTAAATATTTTTGGACAAATCAATTCTCAAGAATGACTTCCTATCAATTTGATTGCCTTAACGATTTACAAAAGTTTGAAGCATGGTGCAATGCTGAGTATATAGGTCGCAGATATGATGCGAACCAATTACTGGAATGTAGAAAGATTGATGCTTTTTACGTAGTTTACAAAATCAACAATGGTATTTATACTCATCTACGCTACTTCAGGTGTCCAACTTACAGTAAACTGAGTTTATACAAATGATTGAGCTTTGCTAAGACTTCTCAAACCACTCCCACAGCATCTTCGATAACTTCCTCGTTAGCACCCAGGCTTCATTGCTTTGCTCCCAGCTTTGATCTTT
>DASVSM010000693.1:0-6771 GCA_036388115.1 Flavisolibacter sp. | reverse complement strand
CCAACAATATAATGGGAGATATAGTTAACGTTGTTGATAACCACGTTATCGCCAAAGTCGCAACTGATAATGTTGCTGTCGTACAAGCCTACCGGAAGGGTAATGTTGTGATATTCCAGTGCAATGCTTTCCAGCTTGCCAATGCGCACAAGGCCGTAGAACTTGCAGTTCTTTACCAGTTCCGGGTTAAATGCATCGGATACCTGGAGCTTGTTCCAGTCATCGGATGTATTCCTGTTCCGTACCAGCACTTCTATTTCGTAGGCACTCAGGTTGCGGTATAGAATACCATTCCGGTTTTGAAAATTACGCAGGTGGTATTCATCTTTCCCTGCAGGTAAATACGTTGGGTTTATGAAGTTGTATCCAATGGAACGTAGGGGGCGTTTGTTCATAAGGATAAAGATAAATGGTTTGCTGTTGGAAGTTTTAAGTTGACTGCCTTTAGCCTCTCCAAAAAGAAAAGGCGCAATTGCTTGCGCCTTTCAGTTAATAAGAGTACAAAAAAAGGTTAGCTGCTCTTGAGCTTTTTACCAAAAACTTTCTGAAATTTCTCCAGCTTTGGGGGAATCACAATAGAGCAATAAGGGTTGGTGTTTTTATTATTTTGATAATATTCCTGGTGGTAGTCTTCTGCAGCGTAAAAGCGGGAAGCAGCGCTGACTTCTGTTACAATCGGCTTTTCATAAGCGCCACTTTTGTCGACTTCTTTTTTGTAAAATTCAGCCTTCTCTTTCTGCGCCGCACTATGGTAAAAAATAGCACTGCGGTATTGTGTGCCCACATCGGCTCCCTGGCGGTTCAAACTTGTTGGATCGTGAACCTGGAAGAATACCTGCAGCAGATCATCGAAAGCGATTTTGGAAGGCTCGTATACAACCTGTACGCATTCTGCATGACCTGTAGCGCCTGAGCAAACTTCTTCGTAGGATGGATTGTCTTTTGTGCCACCCATATAGCCCGATGTTACTTTCAACACGCCATTCAGTTGTTCAAAGATGGCCTCTGTACACCAGAAACATCCCGTCCCAAAAGTTGCTGTATCTGTTTTTTCCATCGCATTATTGACCGATGAACTCATGATCTGATAATTTTTTTCCGAATTGCAGGCTGCAATGACACCCAAGCTAAGAAGAGATATGAACAGTTTCGTGAGCATAATGAGTGGTTGGATTACAAATTTGAGTCTCAAACTACGAAACGAAAAGCCAACAAAAACTTTTTAACACAGCATTTTGAAAGTGGATAGTATAAATCATTGATACTTGTTCCTTTATACCTTTGAAAAAATTACAGGAAATCACGGAATGAAAGTTTATCCCGAATCGGCAATTGTGCAGTTGGAATTTGATAAGATCAAGGCCTTGCTTCATGAAAAATGCCGCACCGAATATGCAAAAACAAAAGCAATGGACTTGCGTATTCACACAAAGAAAGAATTTATTGATATAGAATTAAAACAATCACACGAGTACAAAGGGCTGGTGCAGAACGCCATTTATTTTCCCAATGACTATGTACTCAATCTAAGCAAAGAGTTGCGCCTTTTGAACATCGAAGGTGCCCTGTTAACCGGTGAGCAATTGGTTGACATTCGAAAGCTGACAGAAAGCATGGAGAAGATTTTTCGCTGGTTCGACCAGGAAAAGCGGGAGGCTTATGCCGGGTTAGTGGAAGTGATTAAAGGAACGCACTACGAAAAAAAGATCAAAGAGTTGATCGATGATGTGATAGATGAAAGCGGGAATGTGAAAGACAATGCTTCGGAGGAATTGTTTGCTATCCGGATGGGCTTGTACCGCAAACGTTCGGAATTGCGCAAACTTTTTGATCGTATTGTGCAAAGGCTGAACAAGCAGGGATACTTAGCTGATATTGAAGAAAGCTTTATGAATGGCAGGCGTGTACTGGCTGTTTTTGCGGAACAAAAACGGACCGTAAAAGGAATTCTGCATGGCGAAAGCGAAAGCCGCCGCACTACATTTATAGAACCAGAGGAAACAATTGACCTGAACAACGATGTTCACGAGCTGGAGATTTCAGAACGTAAAGAAGTCTACCGGATTCTTCGTGAGCTAACCAAACGCCTTGGGCAATATGCACCCTTATTGCAAGTTTATCACACTATCGCCGGGGAGTTTGATTTCATCAGGGCAAAAGCAGCGTTTGCGTTGGATATAAAAGGGGAATACCCGGTGGTTGCCGATAAGGCGTTGGTGCACCTTGTTAAAGCGTATCATCCTTTGCTTTATTTGTATAACCAGCGTTCAGGCAAGCCAACAATACCCATAGACCTGACGCTGAATGACAAGGCGAGGATCCTTGTTATCAGCGGTCCCAACGCCGGTGGAAAAACAGTAACCATGAAAACAGTGGGACTGTTGCAGATGATGGTGCAAAGTGGTTTGCTGGTTCCAGTGAATCCCTCCTCGCAATTCGGGATATTCAAGCAGTTAATGATCCATATCGGTGACACCCAAAGCCTGGAATTTGAACTGAGTACATACAGCAGCCATTTGCTGAGCATGAAGTATTTTATGGAAACAGCCAATGGAAAAACCCTCTTCTTTGTTGATGAATTAGGCAGCGGTAGCGACCCAAACCTTGGTGGCGCATTTGCAGAAGTTATTATGGAGGAGCTGGCAAGAAAGCATGCCTTTGGAATTGTTACCACGCATTACTTAAACTTAAAAGTAATGGCAAACAAAACGCAGGGTATCGTCAATGGTGCAATGGCTTTTGACGAAAAGAACTTAATGCCGCTTTATCAATTGAATGTTGGAAAGCCGGGTAGCTCTTACACGTTTGCCATTGCTGAAAGAATCGGTCTGGATAAGCGTTTGATTAGTCGTGCAAGGACGATGGTGGATGAAGAGCATTTTACACTTGATAAATTATTGAACAGAACCGAGCAAGACTTGCAAAAAGTGCAGGAAAAAGAAAAAGACCTCCATCGACTTTTGAAAGAGAACGAGCGGCTGAAAAAAGAAATGGAGCAGGTCCTTAATAAAGAGCGTCATCTCCAACAGGTGGAAGTATTAAAAGAGCAGAACAAAGTAACCGAAGAGAAACTAACGTATTTAAAAGACATGGAGCGAAAGCTGCGGACCATGGTTATTGAGTGGAAGAAAACAGAGGATAAAAACAAAGTAGTAAACGAGATGGCTTCCCTTTTATTTAAGAAGGATGAGAAAAAATCTGCCAGTAAAAAGCAAAAACAATTGGATAGCAGATACCAGGAAGTAAATGGAGAAATAAAGGTGGGAGATAAGGTTAAGATGAAGCGTAACCTTCAAGTGGGTGAAGTGATTGAATTACGCGGGAAAAGAGCGGTGGTGAAAATAGGGTTATTACCTATGCAGATAGACTTGAACGACCTTTCTTTGGTGCGGGAGAAGGCAGAGGAGGGTGAATGAGGTGAGATTGAGCTGAAGGTTAATGCCACTAACAGTTGATAAATCATTTTGTCTATGTAAACCGGCTTTTTTATACGTCTCCGCGACAAGCCAAATTATTTTGACAGCAATAAAAAGTATGGATTGATCCTGGCATACATTGGCAGCAATCTTTATATTTCAGGCGCACTGATGAATGTGGGAACAATGATGACTTACAGCAGTTACGCCAGGTTAAGGTTCTGATTTTGAAGAGGCAAACTGAATTGTTCGCTGCTTGATATCGCTGCAAAACATTTTTCAATTTATTTTTTCGAAGATTTTTTTAGGAAACCTCATCCCCCTATTTTTGCGCCGGAGAGCTGGCAGAGTGGTCGATTGCGGCAGTCTTGAAAACTGTTGACTGTTACAGGTCCGGGGGTTCGAATCCCTCGCTCTCCGCTTTTTTTCTTCTAAACGTTGATTTTCAGGTGTTTTCTGCAAGTATCAACACGAACCCGGAACAAAACCCGGAACAAAGCAGATAACAAAACAATGAAAACAGCAAGTACTTCACTGCTCTACACTGAGCCGCAATTAAGCACACAAGGAAATGATTGGTTTGTATGGTTTCGCTTTTACCACAATGGTAAATGGCAATTAAGGAAGTGCCGTGAGGGCATTAACCGGCTAGCAGACAAAAAAGAACGGAAAAGATATGGTGAAGCTTTAGCAGAAGCCCGCTTTATATGGTTACAGGCCGGGTGGAACCCCATTATCGACCCTAATTACAGGCTCCGCAATGTAAAAGGTACAACTGAAAAGCAGGAAATGAGTTTAAATGAGGCGCTTACTTATGGCCTAGAAATACAAATTATGCCTCTTGTTGTATGCGCCGGTTAAATTGACCACTGTTTGCCGGAATAAGTTGACCATATTGCGCTGCTCCAATTTGATCACCTTGCGCCGGAGCAAAGTGACCACCTGAGAGAAGAAGAAAAGTTTATGTGATTCGGGACCATTCGTGCTAAGTTTTGAGGAAAAACTTTGCATGCATGGCAAACAATCCGATTGGCATGAGTAAAATCAGACACCTCCTGCGGCTGCATCATCAAGGGCGCAGTAAACTCTGGATCGCCGCACAAACAGGCATCTCCCGCAATACGCTGAAGAAGTATTTAAAAGCATTTTTAGAAAGTAAATTGACGTTCCATGAGATCAGTGAGTTAAGTGATAAAGACCTCGAAGAACTGTTTGTCAAACCCGAGGAGAAGCCAATTAACGAGAAGCTACAAACGCTGTTCACTCTCTTTCCCACCACCCGCAAGGAACTGAAGAAAAAAGGCATGACACGGCAGTTGCTCTGGGAGCAATACAAAGCGGTGCATGCGGATGGCTTTGGTCTCTCACAGTTCAAGCACTACTACGCACAATGGAAGGCGCAGGTAAACCCGGTCATGCGCATGGAGCACAAGGCAGGTGATACACTCTATGTGGATTTTGCCGGCGACAAACTCAGTGTTGTTGATACCACAACAGGTGAGATAAAAGTTGTAGAAGTATTTGTGGCTATTCTGGGTGCAAGCCAGCTAACCTACGTGGAAGCTGTAGCCACACAAGGGAAAGAAGATTTTATCGCGGCTTGTGAGAATGCACTTCACTTCTGTGGTGGAGTGCCTCAAGCCATCGTTCCGGATAATTTAAAATCAGCCGTTACAAAGAGCAGCAAATATGAACCTACATTAAACGAGACCTTCCTGGACTTTGCCCAGCACTACCAAACAACCATTCTTCCTGCAAGGTCCTATCGTCCCAGGGACAAAGCCCTGGTAGAAAACGCCGTTAAAATCGTGTACTCCCGCATTTATGCTAAAGTCAGGTCGGTAATCTATCACAGTCTTGAAGCATTAAACAAAGCCATTCAAGCAGCGCTGGAAGAACACAACAATGCTTATCTAAAAGGACGTAATTACAGCCGTCGGCAGCAGTTTGAAGAAGTGGAGCGAACAGCCCTTACACCTTTGCCACCGCTACGCTATGAACTGAAAAAATGCCTCTATGCAACGGTGGCTAAAAACGGTCATGTGGCCCTCAGCACAGACAAACATTATTACAGCGTGCCGTACCGCTACATCGGTAAAAAAGTAAAGCTGCTCTTCTCCCGTCATTCCGTGGAGATTTACTATAACTATGAACGCATTGCCCTGCACACCCGAACAAGGCTTGCCTATCACTACACCACCGACAAAGAACACTTGGCCTCCACGCATCGCTTTGTCGCTGAATGGACACCGCAGAAGTTTATTGAGTGGGCAGAGGGTATCCACGAAGATGTAAAGCTGTATATACTAAAAGTGCTGGAAAGAAAGCAGCACCCTGAACAAGCCTATAAGTCCTGTGTGGGCATTTTAAGTTTTGCAAAGAAGATCGAAAAGGAACGCTTGATAAAAGCCTGTCAGCGGGCCTTGGGTTACGGCGCCTATAACTACAAAACCATCCAAACCATCCTGGAAAAAGAATTAGATAAGCGAGAGACAATGGAAGAAACGAACCAACTCTCCATGCCTTTACACGACAACATCCGTGGCGAGAACTATTATCAATAATCACACTAAAAACAAACAAGAACATGAATGCAACAACACTGGAGAAAATGAAACAAATGAAGCTCTTTGGTATGCACCGGGCTTTTAAAACAGACCTTGAATCCGGAAGAGCCGACACCTACACACCCGATGAGATCACCGCCCACCTGATCGAAGCAGAAGGGGACGACAGGCAGAACCGATCCATTGAACAGAAAATAAAGAATGCCCGCTTCCGCTACAAGGCCCTGCTGGAAGATATTTATTATCACCCGGAGCGCAACCTGGAGAAGAACCAAATGATGCGTTATGCGGATTGCAGCTTCATTGACAAAGCAGAAAGTATTTTAATTACTGGCCCAACCGGTAGTGGCAAAAGCTACCTTGCTTCTGCCCTTGGCCATCACGGTTGCTCCATGGGCTATCGGGTTGTTTATTACAGCCTGCCCAAACTGCTCTCCAAACTAAAAATGAGCAAAGCCGATGGTTCTTACCTTAAAGAAGTCGCTAAAATCGAACGGCAACATTTACTCATCCTCGATGACTTTGGACTACAGCCTTTTGATAGCCCGAGGGCAGAGCAGCCCTTATGGAACTCATTGAAGACAGGCATGGTAAAGGATCGTTGATCATTACTTCGCAATTACCGGTAAGCAAGTGGTATGAAGTCATTGGAGAGAAAACCATTGCCGATGCTATCCTGGACCGCATCGTGCACAATGCTCATCGCATCGAACTGAAAGGTGAATCATTGAGAAAGAAACGAAGTATAGTAAATACAGAGGCCACAAACTAAATTTGTAAGTAACGTA
>DASVSM010000692.1:0-2117 GCA_036388115.1 Flavisolibacter sp. | reverse complement strand
AACTTTAAGTGATGCATCAATAACTGCCGGAGTCGAGCCCCAGTCTTCATGAATTTTTAAGCCCAGTGCCCCGGCTTCAATTTGTTCAATTAAAGGTGCTGTGGTAGCACAGTTTCCTTTACCTAAAAATCCCAGGTTCATTGGGTAGCCATCTGCCGCTTCCAGCATCTTACGAATGTTCCAGGCGCCGGGCGTAACGGTGGTTGCATTGGTTCCATCAGCAGGACCAGTACCGCCACCGATCATAGTTGTAATGCCACTAAACAAAGCGTGGTCAATTTGCTGCGGACAAATAAAATGTATGTGTGTATCTATCCCACCGGCAGTTGCAATCAAGCCTGCACCGCCATGCACTTCTGTCGATGCACCTATCACCATTCTCTCTGTTATACCGTCCATCGTATCAGGGTTACCTGCTTTTCCAATGGCAGCAATCTTACCATTTTTTATACCAATATCAGCCTTCACAATTCCCCAATGGTCGATAATCATTACACTGGTAATCACAAAATCAAGCACGCCCTCATCATGCTTAGCGGTGCCCGATTGCGCCATTCCATCCCTTATTGTTTTGCCGCCACCAAACTTTGCCTCATCACCGTAAACAGTAAAATCCTTTTCAATTTCTATAAACAACTCTGTATCTGCCAGGCGAACTTTATCCCCGGTTGTAGGACCGTACATGTTAGCATACTTAATCCTGTTTATCAGTAAACTCATGCTGTTTTGTTTTTAAAATGTAGCGTGGCAGCCTTCGCCAAAGCGGCTTCTTTTACCGCAGCGTTGGTTGTATCGCCATTGGTAAGATTGCTAAAACCAAACACTTTTTTAGCTCCTCCAAATTGCACCAGTTCCACATCCTTTTCTTCTCCCGGCTCAAAGCGAACGGCAGTGCCGGCGGCAATATTTAAACGCATTCCAAAAGCTTTTTCCCGGTCGAACTCCATCTGTTTATTTACTTCAAAAAAATGAAAGTGCGAGCCTACCTGAACAGGTCTGTCGCCCGTATTTACAACTGTAACAGTAACAATATTGCGCCCTACATTGCACTCAATATTGCCGGAGCCTAATATGTATTCGCCGGGTATCATAAGTTTACGTTTTTTCTTTTTTTGGAGCCAGTCTTTTGGAAATCTATGAGGCAGCCGTTGCGTCGCACTCTTGTACTTTAAGTCTTTACGCAGCTATTCCTGCCTTTATAATATAGCCGTTGGAAACAGGAAAGCACTAAGCTTTTTGCCGGTAGTTTTATGGTAAGCTTTTATGTTTCGGCAGAAAATATATCTTTTAGATTAATTGCAAGTCCTTCAAACAGGGATGACTTAAGCTCCCCTTCTAAAATGGTGGCTGCACTTAATAATTCGTAGCGGTTATTCTGAAGTGTGTAAATTTCTATTGCTGCGTATTGCGGGTCAATAAGCCAGAATTCGGGAACCGACATTTTTTCGTACAAAGCCTTTTTTTCAATTCTGTCTCTTATTATCGAGGTTGGAGAAATAATTTCGATAATTAAATCAGGAACGCCCACAATACCATCATTGGTTATTATTGCCTTTTTGCTTTCCGAAACAAAAACTAAATCAGGTTGCGGCTTGTTGTATTCATCAAGGTAAACGTCAATTGGTGATTGAAAAATTTCGCCCGTCTTTTTTTCGGAGATAAACCGATCAATAATTACCATAACCTTTCGGCTAATTCTTTGATGCATTGGTGTGGGCGCTGATTTTCGTATCATTTCTCCGTCAATTATTTCATAATAATTATCATCATCATTGTCGAACAACATTTCACGAAATTCTCTCACACTAACCTTTGTATTGGAGATTACAGTTTCCATAACATCTGCTTTACTTCAAATATAAAAAGATTTCTGCCGCTCATTATTGAAAAAATCGGCAGTATAATATAATTCTCTCTCCTCCCTACAGGGCTTGGGCTGTACCTTATCGGATTATGTACCGTAACCAACTTTGTTCCATCAGGAAATGTTGCTTCGATTTGTATCTCATGTATCATTTCGGGTATGCCTTCCATTACGTCTTCACGGGTAAGTATGGTGGCACCAAAATGCATAAGTTCAGCAACTGATTTGCCGTCACGTGCAGCTTCCTGTAGTT
>DASVSM010000691.1:0-12389 GCA_036388115.1 Flavisolibacter sp. | reverse complement strand
GCACGGCCGGTGGCTGGGGTAGCCATATAGGCGACCTTTTCTCCAGTGCAAAAGACAGTGTGAGTAGCCTGACAAAAAAAGGTGCAAGCCAGGTAAGCGACGTGAAAGAAAGTTATATGTAAATTAATTGCAGTCTGCCAGCAGGCAGACTGCAATTACCAAAACCAGTCTCGCATGGAAGATCTTAAAACAAGCGCCACTCATTTAAAGGACCACGTAAACGAGTACGTACAAACAACCGTTCAGCTTTATAAAGCCAAGGCTACCAAAGGAGCAAGCAATGCTGCTGCCGGCGCAGTAATTGGCCTTGTAGCGGTTGTGCTCGCATTTTTCTTTCTCTCCTTCTTATTTACAGCCCTGGCCTGGTGGCTTGCCAGTTTGTTAGACAGTTATGCCTTAGGCTTTTTGTGTGTAGCCGGGTTTTTCCTGCTGCTCATTGTATTAATTTTTGCACTACGCAAAAAAGTAATTGTTCCCATGATTCGCAACGCTATTATCAGCTCCGTTTATGACAAAAAAGATTAAAACTTACGAAGACCTCCTTGCGGAGGAACTACGACTGACAGCCCAATTAGGTTCGTACAAGCAGTTGATAAAGACAGATATCGCCGGCGTGAAAGCAGGGCTCAATCCTATTAAAAAGGCAAAGGAAAAGGTGAAGAGCTTGTTCACCCGTGAGGACAAGAACAGTCCCGCCATCAATTTTGCCCTCAACTTTGTGCTTGACTTTATCATCCGGAAAATTATTCCCAAACGCACCGGCGTGTTTACAAAAACCATAATTCCGTTCTTCATAAAAAATTATGTCTCGCACCTGATTACAGATGAGCAACGGAAATCCATTGCCACCAATGTAAATGGCTTTATTGGAAAGGTCCAGGACATGATTAGAAAGGCAGCGCAAAAAAAGCAAGAACGCGCCTATGCAAGAGCTAGCGCTGCTGCCAACCACTACGAAGCGTAAAATAAATGTAGGGCTATCTATTCGAACGTTTTAACAGAAACGTTCCACTTCTTCATCACATTGAGGAAAACTATACCTTTTTACTCCGGTTTTAAAAGAAGAGAAAAAAAGGTATAGTTTTTACAACCATATACATAACTTCTTAAAACGCATTTTATGAATACTGATCATATAAGTCCACGTACAAAAGAAGACAACACCGAATCGACTTTTGAAACACGGCCTGATGTAACGCCACGGCGGGAAGGCGGAGATGATGCGTTGGCAGAAACAAATCCATCGGACAGCCGGCTGGATGAAAAAGTAATTGTAAACGAACAAAGCGAACAAAAAGTGGTAAACTCACCTTCGCAAACAGATGCTCACCTGACCGAGACAGAAAATACAGTTGATGAAATTTAGCCTGGACCAGAGCGACAGAAGAACCCTTAGCCCCACAAGAGCGGCTTTTTATTTCTCCCATCTCCCGGTACTCCTTGATTTTGGCGGATGAAGAAAAAGTTACCGGGAGATTTTTACCGATTAAAGATTTTCATTGAAGGTTTAGGTTTAGAAGAGAGACAGCGTCCCCTTTGCGGGACGTTTGTTTTTTACCTCTTACTGTTTTTTTTTGAGGAAAAAATTCTACTAAAGCTCTGGTAAACAGTAGAGCTTTTTTTCTTTTAAGTATAAAAAGAACTGGTACATTTTTTCCTGTAAGTATACCTGCACCTAAATCTTATATTCACCATGTCAACACTTAGCTATTTGAATACGCACCAGGCTAACCAGACGGCTACACTATTAGCTGCTAATAAGCCCACGTTACCAGTTGAACAAAAGCAACCTGTCTCTGAAAGAAGAATCTCTGATCCTTCATCAGGTCTGCCAAAAGATAAACGGTATCCAATCCCATCTTTTTTCGAATACAGGGCAAAACCAAAAGAATACGACTCCCTATAAATTATTTAACCATCAGTAAGTTTGGAAGCGCAACATTTGTTGCGCTTTATTTTTTGGCAAGGCATCCGCTATCTGTAAATCGTAGAATTGATTCCACAGCACCGGCAGGGGCTGGTCAGAAATAAATTTGTGCTTTTTGCTTCTATAAAAATAGCATAGTTATAATAGACTGATTTTCATAGCAAAAAAAGATTCATTTTTAAATTACACGACTTTGGATTCACACTTGCGTTTAGTTTGAAGCGCCAAAATCACCCTCAGATGATCAATCAACATTTAGCTCAGAAGCAGCGGTTAAAAATTTTACCCCAACAAATTCAACTGCTCAACTTTTTCCATTTGAATACGCTGGAACTAGAGCAGCGGATTATACAGGAAATTGAAGACAATCCATTGTTGGACGACCAGAAAAACGATTTCGAATCGGACATAGACAAGTTCAACAAAGACAGTGTGCAGGACTACCAGGATTGGGAAGAGTTTGTATATGACGACATCCCCGATTACAAAGCCGAATATGGCAATTTTCTTCATAACGACAAATTACCGGAACGGCCGATAACGAACAGCTTTGACTATCGCTCTTCCATCAAGGACCAGTACAAACTGATTTGCGACGATCCGAACGAGATAGAGCTTGCGGAATTTATCATTGACTCGCTGAACGATTGCGGACTGATGGAACAAAGCCTGGAAGACCTGGCCGAAGACATTTCTTTCAAGCGAAATAAGTGGATAGAGGCTGATAGCCTATTACACATCCTGGAAAAAATACAGGAGCTGGAACCCGTTGGCATTGGTGCCAGAAGCATTAAGGAATGTTTGCTTATCCAGCTATATCGCCTGAATATAAAACGCCCCGATGTAAAAACGGCGATCAAGCTGCTGGAAGATCATTTTGCGGATCTGCACCATCGCAACATGGACAAGATCAAAGCGCACCTGAAAATAGACGAAGAAGAATTAAAGATCGTTCTTACGCTGATCGCATCGCTAAAAATGCGTCCTGTGTGTGAACTGCAGGAAGGCGTGAACACCAATCAGAATATTCTTCCTGATTTTGTGATCACACGTAACGGTGAAAACATCGAAGTTCAGTTGTATCGCCAGCGCTCCGAAAGCCTAAGCATCAATGCCAACTGGCGGGAGATGGCAGAAAACACCGCAAAGGTGACAACTGATAAATCGGCCATGCAGTACATCAAAAACAAACTGCAGTCGGCACAGTGGTTTATTCATGCAGTGCAGCAAAGGGAGTCAACGATGCTGAAGATCATGAAATCAATCGTGCAATTACAGTTCGATTATTTTGTAACCGGAGATATTAATTTATTAAAGCCCATGATCCTGAAAAATGTGGCTGAAATGGTAGGTGTCGATATTTCTACGGTCTCCCGCATTACCTGTAATAAATATGCGGAAAGTCCATTTGGACTGTTGCTCTTAAAAGACCTGTTCACAGAAGGTATTACAAACGAAAAAGGACAGGTAATCAGCAACCGTGTTATTCAATCGGCTATTGAAGAAGTTATACAGGGAGAAGACAAGCACAATCCCTACACCGACCAGCAACTGGTTAAAATTCTCTCCCAGAAAGGATTTTCCGTTGCACGGAGAACAGTTGCCAAATACCGGGAGCAATTACAGATCCCTGTTTCACATGTTCGCGGCTTGTGGGCATAATTCTATAATTTCACGTTTTAAAACAATATACACCTCTTTACATGCAAACCATTTTAATCATTGATGATGACCGTGACATTTGCCTGCTGCTAAAACGTTTCCTTACCCGTCACAATTACGATGTGATTGAAGCCTATAGCGGTAAAAAAGCACTTGAGCTTTTGGAAGAAACCGAACCGGCCCTGGTTATGTGCGACTTCCGATTGGAAGACATGGAAGGCAATACGTTATTGGGAAAAATCAAAGAAAAATATTTACACCTGCCTGTGATTATCATGACCGGTTACAGCGATATTAAAATTGCTGTGGAAGTGATGAAAATGGGAGCATTCGATTATATCACCAAGCCGCTTTTCCCGGATGAAATACTGGTGACCATCAAAAAAGCCCTGGAAGCACCACAGGATCAGCGGGATCCGGTTCGCCAGGAAAGAACGCCTGTTTCTTCATCAACTGTGTCAAGGCCGCAAAACACCACCCCCGTGGTGTTTGAAAGAGACAAGCCGAACGTGATTGTTTCCGGCGACTATATTTTTGGTGATTCAACTGTTTTCAAACAGCTCATTCAGCAAATTGATCTCGTAGCTCCTACCAATTACACCGTTATCATTCACGGCGAAAGCGGTAGCGGTAAAGAAGCTATTGCACAGGAGATCCATAAACGCAGCAAACGCAAAGGCAAACCCTTTGTAGCCATCGATTGCGGCGCCTTATCAAAAGAACTGGCCGGCAGCGAATTATTCGGACACGAGAAAGGTTCGTTTACAGGTGCGATGAACATGAAAGTGGGCAGCCTGGAGATGGCGAATGCCGGTACTATCTTTCTCGATGAAATCGCTAACCTTTCTTACGATATACAGGTTTCACTTCTTCGCGTTGTGCAGGAAAGAAAAATGCGCCGTGTGGGCGGATTAAAAGATATTGAGCTGGACGTTCGCATTATCATCGCTTCCAATGAGCGTTTGTGGGATGCGGTGCGGAAAGGAAAGTTCAGGGAAGATTTGTATCACCGCTTTAATGAATTCAGCATTGATATTCCGCCACTGCGCCAGCGTCCGGATGACATCCTGCTTTTTGCCAATCACTTCCTGCAACTGACCAACCAGGAGTTGGGCAAAAATGTAAGGCGGTTAAGCCCCGAAGTGGAAACCATCTTTCGCAATTACGTGTGGTACGGAAACCTGCGTGAATTAAGAAATGTCATCAAAAGGGCAACGCTTCTTTCCGATGGGGAAGAAATAGAAGCAAGCGCCTTACCTTTTGAAATATCAAACTTCAATAAACTGCAGTTTGATAAAGGCCCGCAAATAGAAACGGTTACCAGCTCGTATTCGCAGCAGGCACCCGCAATGCCGGTAGCAGCAGAGGACGATGAACCACAACGTTCCCTTTCCGAAACAACACTGAAAGGCGCCAGCATTGATGCGGAATATGAAATGATACTGAAAGCCTTAAAAAAAGTAAACTTCAATAAAAGCAAAGCTGCAAAGCTGTTGAATATTGACAGAAAGACCCTGTACAATAAAATGAAGCAGTACCAGGAATTTAATAATCAGTAAGCTTTGTAAAGAATGGCTGCTACAGACCCGCCACTAAACAGGCCCGGAACAGAAAAGCCGGCCTCTCATCATTCGCCCTTAACACTTGTTGAGACGAACACGTTACTGCGGCGCGCCATTCAAAAATTGCCGGCTGAAATCAGAGGCAGTATCGTTCTGCGCTGCGATGAGCTGGCCCGTTTGCAAGGCAACGAAGAAGCCATTGAAAACGCCTTCTCCCGGTTGTTACAGATGATTGTTGAGGAAAGACAAACAGGCAAACAACTGTTTCTGCACATTACTTGTTCGCAGCAAAAAGAAGAGGATACAATACCATCGGGGCTGCCGCGTTTCTTTATCAGGTTTCATACAAATCTTTCTCCTTCCGCATCGTGGATGCAGGAGGCAGAAAGCCGCATCAACAACATTGCATCTTTCCTGCTTCCGTATGGCGGCAGTTTGCTCGTGAACCAATTAAAAAACTCGGGCTGTGTATTTTGCATAACACTTCCCGGAAAATAGATTCTAACGTATGGTGGTGTCCCCTGCCCCTGTTGTTCGCGTACTGATCATTGATGATGATGAAGATGATTTCTTCATTACATCGGAATATTTAAAAGGTATCCAGGAGTATCAACTCAAAACAGACTGGAGTTATAAGTTCAACGATGCCGTTGAACACCTGCAAAGGCGGGCTTACGATATTTATTTTGTTGACTACCGTTTAGGGGCCAAAACCGGTCTTGATTTTTTGAAAGAAGCTGTTCGGTTTGGCGCCGAAGAGCCAATTGTTCTATTAACGGGTAAAGGAAACAAAACCGTTGATATCGAAGCCATGCAGATGGGTGCGACCGATTATCTGATTAAAACGGAATTAACGACCGAAAAACTGGAACGCTGCATTCGTTATTCATTGGAACGTACTGCCTATCTGAAAGCACTGAGGGCCAACGAAACCAAATACCGCAGCATGTTTGAATTGTCGAAAGATGCCGTATTTATTTCCGACAGGAACCTACAATTCAAAGACTGCAACCCGGCCACCTCCAGTCTTTTAGGCTATGAAAAAGAAGAGCTGAACAACGTTTCTTTATACAAACTCATCGAAAACGACAACGACAGGCATCTGGTAAAAAGCCTGATGGAAACCGAGGGCCAGGCGGCTGATGTGGAGATTGAATTAGTCACAAAAGACGGCGATAAAAAAACCTGTATTTTTTCAACAACGGAAACGGCTGATAAAGACGGGACCTATCTACAGGGACTACTGCATGATATTACTAATCTGCGCCGTGCGGAGAAAGCAAACCTAATGGTGGAAAAACTAGGCGCCACCGGCAGGCTGGTGCGTACGCTGGCGCATGAGGTGCGCAACCCGCTGAACAACATCAACATGTCTGTGGAGCAGTTGGCGCACACTACGGAAGAAGCAGATGAAAACACGCTGTTCCTTGATATTATTCAACGCAACAGCAAACGGATCGGTGACATTATTACCGAGTTATTAGATACAGCACGGCCGACCGAACTGACATTTGAAAGGTATAGCCTGCAGAGCATCATGGATGATGCCATTGCCGAAGCCCTGGACCGCATCACGCTACAGCGCATCAGCATGGACCTGAAGTTTACCAATCATCCCTGTTACATTATGGCCAATAAGGAAAAGCTGCGCATTGCCTTTTTGAATATTATGATTAATGCAGTGGAAGCAATGCAGCCAGGTGAAGGTGTTTTATCGGTTACGATCGATACGCAAAAGAACCTTCATACCGTTACTATCAAGGACAATGGCTGCGGCATTCCCGAAGAAAATATATCACGGCTGTTTGAGCCTTACTTTACTTCCAAACGCAACGGTATGGGGTTAGGCCTTGCTGCCACGTTAAACATCCTGCAATCGCACAAAGCCAATATTGATGTAAGCTCGGTATTAAAACAGGGAACAACCTTCACGATCAGTTTCCCTGTTTCCTGATTACATTTTCAGGTTTTTATTGAATGCATAGTAAATGATCCCTCCTACAGGGGGAACAACTGCCACCAGTATCACCCAGATGATGTTTTTGTTTTCACTTGCTTTATTTGTCCGGTAGTCTTTCAATACATCAATAACACTCCATATCCAGTGAACACCACCTAACACAAAGGATGAAATCAATAAGATATCGCCAACTTCGTTATGCTGGTTTGCCCTTAATCCAACGGACAGGATCAATAAGAAGAACGTAAAAAGACCTAACCATAAATTCGGATGCTTCTGGTAGTTACGGGTATCATTGATCGTCTTATCGGCTTGTGTGTACATAAACTTCTTTTCCAAAAGAGTAAGAAAATCTATGCCATTTTCTATGTTCGCGAAAGATAAGATCAAAGGTTTAGGCGGGAAGGAGGAATTTCTTTTGCCTCTTGTTTCAGGATGAAAACAGCCGTTGTCTTGGGCTTGATGCCATGCCCCGTTTCCAGGGCAAATGCCCGTGTAAATTCTGCGCCGAAATAAAGAATAACCGACGAATAGTATACCCAGCTGAGTATAATGACAATGGAAGCTGCTGCGCCATAAGTAACACCTAGTCCGGATTTGCCAAGGTAAAGATTGATGACATAGCGGCCCGCCAGGAATAACAGCGCCGTAAATACCGACCCGATCAATGCATCCCGCCACGAGATGACAGCATCTGGCAGCACTTTGTAAATGACCAGGAACAAACTGGTGATGGTCACAAGCGGCAAGGCAATATTCAGTGTGTTCAGCAAATAAACAGTGGCATTAGGAAAGAGGCGGGCCAGCTTATCGTCGAGCACCTCTAACAAAATGCCGGCAATCAGCGTAACCACTAACAGGAAGCCCAACGTAAGCACTAGTATAAAAGAAAGCCCGCGGTTGATAAGGTATTTCAACCAGCTTTTCCTTGGCTTCGCCTTCACCGACCAGATAAAGTTGATAGAGCTTTGAATTTCCGTAAAAATTCCCGTGGCCCCTACAATCAAAATAATGATACCTACAATGGCGCCGAGAGCAGTGTTATGTGAGTTTTGCAAATTGGCAATGATCTCTTGGATTTGTAGGGCAGCTTCATTGCCAACCAGTCCCCGCAACTCGGTATATACGGTACCCTGTACAGCGTCGCGACCGAAAATACTCCCAACAGTGGAGATGATAATGATCAGTAAAGGCGCCATCGCAAAAATGGTATAGTAACTCAGCGATGCTGCCAGTTTCATGCAATTGTCTTCCGAGAAATTTTCACCTGTTCTTGCAATTATCCGCCAGGCTAGTTTAAATTTTTTCTTCAATCGTTTCGTTCTTAACTATGAAAATACATACGAGTAAAGAAATGGCAAGATTTCAGGATTTTTTAAATCAGGTATTTTATGGGATTTATTGTTTGGAGCAGTATTGAGGAAGACAAAGCAATAGAGAAAGTAGGACGGTAAGTTTTACGCAGCGGAAATATCCCTGCGATACCCTCCGCTTATCCCGTTCTCTAAAGTTAAAGACTATGCTGCCAGTGTAAAGTCGCTCAGCTTGTTAGCACATTCGCGGCAAACTTTTGCGCATTCTTCAAATACGCTTCCGTTCTGCCTTTCGCAAACTTCCGCGCATTCTTCGCAAATTCCTACACAGAGCAGGGCCATATTCTTGCTGTTGACAGAACCGCTTTTCAGCGCATGAAATGTGCCCAGGCAAATAAAAGCACATTCATCAACAACCTTGACCACCTGTTTGGAGAGATATTCTTTGATCGACTGAAGGTCGGTTAATAAGTTTTCACAATTGATCCAGGCATCGAAACAAGCATTCGTATGAAGAGATTTGATGGTGAGCATCCGACTGATAAATTTTTATAAGCGTTTAAAATAGGTTAGCTCCCGGTATTGCATTCTTAGTGTTGCAAAACAGGGATTTCTGTTCATGAGGGTCGGAATTAATTAACCAAGCAAAAGGTACCAGTTTCAATCAAGAAAATAACCTGCCAATTTTTTTTAAGCGGGGTAATCCATAAGAAATAAAGCTGTCGAGGACAGATTTCCCCAAAAAAAAGCCCTGCAGTACAGGGCTGTGTAAAATCTTTAAGGGCTATTATCTGTTGGCTGTATGCAGATCACGCAGGCGTTTAACCTCATCATGTCCTACTTTGAGCGTTGCTTTCTGACGAACGATCAGATCCCGTAAGGATGGCTCCAGGTCTACATCCGAGTTCAGTGCCAGGTCGTATGCTTTTTGGGCGGCATCCTCGCCAAACTCGCAATTATCCAAAATGGTTTTACGGTCTTTGCCTGTAATAGCAGCTTTCAGGTCCATCCAAACGCGGTAGATTTTTCCGGAGTTGGTTGTGCCTTCTGCCGGATCGCCACCTAAACGGCCTACTTCCTGGGTCAGTTCCTGCGCATACTGGCGGCTCTCCGTAATATAGCGATGGAACAGGGTCTTTAAATCCGCATCTGTGTCTTTCAGTTCTTCAATTGCTTTTTCATAGCCAACTACCCTGTCGTGATTTATGCGAATCAGGTCATTCAAAATATTTGCAAGCTTTTCCATAACGCAAGTGTTTTAAAGCTCTGCGTAAAAAATCAGACCAGAAGAGAAAATGACGAATGTTACAATGTGACAATCTGCCAATGAGACAATAAGAAGGATATTCAAGCAAAAAAATTTCTTCGATGACTACCTATCGGATGAAAAAGTTTGAATCAGAATTACGAAAAGCAATGCAATTCACTTGATTGATTTCACTATTGCTGCATTTGCATATTGCTACGCTCTTCTGGTATAAGTTTTATGCGACTTACTGCATCTACTAACTCAAAATTCAATTTATGGCCAAGTATTCAAAAGGTGCAAGTAAAAAAGTGCAGGAAGCAATGCATGAAAGAAAGGAAGGCACACTAAAAAGCGGAAGCGGTAAAAAAGTGACCTCCCCCAAGCAAGCCATTGCTATTGCATTGTCGGAAGCACGCAGTGCAGGATCAAAAGTTCCTTCCAAGAAGAATGCAAGCAAGAAAGGCGCAAGCAAAAAAGCAGCGTCTAAAAAAACGGTTTCCAAAAAAGCCGCCAGTAAGAAGAGCGCATCCAAAAAGGGTGCTTCTAAAAAGGCCGCATCAAGAAAAAGATAAGATAGCCAGTTAACCAGCCTACACCAACTGCTTCAAAATCTTCATTAGCACCCGCTCTTCTGAGGTCAACCCTGTCAGGTGATCGTTTTTTTCGATGTCGTCGAGTTGCTTTATATACCTGGCAAGCGACCGGTCTTCGTACAGCCTGATGATGCCGGGATGCACATAGTATTTTTTGCAAACGGTTCTGGTATTACCCAGCTTTTCACTCACTTCATCAAGGGCCGATAAGATATTCCTTTTGCAGTCAGTATCCGTTTCAGGATTTTCCTGCGAACAAAAGCATTGAAGAATATGCAGTGTGCCTGCCCATGTTCTGAAATCCTTCGCGGTAAAATCGCCACCGCTGGCTTCCTTGATGTATAAGTTAACCATGCCCGAATCGATGGAGCGACGATTACCATCACGGTCGAAATACTGGAACAATTCTTTTCCGGGAATATCACGACATTGCTTTACCAATCGTGCAAGCTTTGGGTTTTTGAGGGTAATGTTGTGATAGATACCTTTCTTTCCTTTAAAGGAAAATTGCACGGTACTTCCCACTACTTTCACATGATTGTCCTTTAATGTTGTCAGGCCATAGGAACCGTACAGCTTTTCGTAATCGTCATTGCCTATACGAATGAACGTCCGTTCCATTAAGCTCACAACCGTTGCCAGTACCTTCTCTTCGCTCAGTTCTTTTTTACCCAGGTCCTCTTCTACTTTCAGCCGGATTGACGGAAGCACTTTTCCAAATTCGAATAAGCGATGAAACTTTGTTTCGTTCCGCATCAAATTCCATTGCGGGTGATAACGGTACTGCTTGCGGCCTTTCACATCAAAGCCGGTGGCCTGTATATGACCAGTCTCTTTTTTACAGATCCATACCTTGGTCCAGGCGGGCGGGATTGCCAGCTTTTTTATTCGCTCCAGTATTTTTTCGTCGGTAACCGTTTCGTCTTTATAAGTGTAGGAAAATCCGGAACCTTTCTTCTGGCGAATGATGCCTGGATCTTTATCACTCACATATACCAGGTCCGCCGCTTGGGCAGCCTTTTCATAATCCTTGTCAATCGTTAGCATTTCCTTGTGGGATAGCTCCGCCAGTTTTTCCATGGGTTATTGTTTATGTTGTACTTTTTGCCGGATGTGTTTTTTGTGATTGTGTACATCTTCTGCCTCATCCACAGAGTGTGAACTGTGCAGATCGTTACCATCTTTTGCCAATTGCGACAGACGCACATAAAACTTCTTGAGTACTTCCAGCTCATCCTGCGTCAGATCCTCCACAACAATCAGCCGGTTGCTGGCCTTTTCTTCTGCAGCTATCAGCTCATTTAACTTCAACTGAATGGCCAGCGAATCCTTGTTTTGCGATTGCTGAATAATAAAGACCATTAAAAAAGTAATGATGGTTGTACCGGTATTGATCACCAGTTGCCAGGTATCGGAAAAATGAAAAATCGGACCGGTTACTGCCCACGAAAAAATGATCAGCAAAGCCACGAGAAAGGCAACAGATGACCCGGTAATTTTGGTAATATGTACGGCCATTTTTTCAAACCAGCCTTTGAACCGCCTGTTTTTATAGCGCATATCCAGGGCCCTGTCAACCGTTGATAAGTGGGAGGAGTTTGTATCCATAACGCATGATTAAACTATATCCCATGAAAAAGCCAGACCAATTGGCCCGGCTCTTACGAATATGACAGTTCTTTATGTAAACGACCGCCTTCTTACTCTTCCGGCTCACCTTCCGCCGCAATGTTGATACCGCTAACTGCTAACTCTGTCAACAATTGGTCAGTTTGTTTTTCTTCTTCCAATGTTTGATTCAGGATTTCTGCAATTTCATTTTCTCCCATTGTTTTTGCCAGTTGAACCAGGCTGCCATAAGCAGCAATCTCGTAGTGCTCAACCTTCTGGGCAGCAATGATCAATCCGGCATCACGCACCATGGTTCCTTTTGGTAATTCTTCCAATAACCCTTGTGCTTCTTTTACCAGACCTTCCATGGCTTCGCACTTCTTAGCACGGGCAGATTGACCAAGTATTTCAAACACTTCTTCCACTCTTCCAATTTGTCCTTCCGTTTGGGTTACGTGTTGCTGAAAGGCGTTGGCTAATTCCTGAGACGTAGCACCCTTCGCCATCTTTGG
>DASVSM010000690.1:0-3029 GCA_036388115.1 Flavisolibacter sp. | reverse complement strand
CAACCCATTTATGAGACCACTTGTAGAAATGTCTGCTTTGCCAGGACATGAGAATGTCTACTGATCATCAATGTTTCATTTCGCTCCCTCGCCTTTTTCGAAATCAAATAATGATCTTATGATTGGCTTTTACATATTCAGGCCATTGCTGTTCTTTCGCAAAAAAGATCTTTTCCGCTGAAGCGAGATCTGAAAGCACAAGTACCGTGTGATTCACCGTAATGATTTCAAAAGCCATCTTTGGTATCATGATGTTTAAAAAGTGCTTTCGCTTTTGAAAACTAATATTCCATTGATCAGTGCGGGCCAGCAGCTCTGTAAACCCCCCTTCGTATGACTTGATAGTAAGTGTTCTGTCGAAAAAGAAATCAAACTCCTGGAAACGCTTTTCCGAGTGAAGAATAATATCTCCCAGGCGCTTAAAAATTTTGAAACTCCTCCATTTGCCTGTAAATATCTTTTCAGCTAATAGTTTCATACCCATAGTATTTTAAATGTGAACAGGAGATCAATCGAATAGGGATGCAAATTATACTGCTGAAATAACAGTGCCACGGTTGGGCTACTGCATGAATTCTCTTGAAAAACAGGGAGTTCATATTCCACCAATCACCCTTCTTTCTTTCAATTGCCATAAATTTAAGTGTGATACAAGAACATCATGAAATAACTCATCAGTGTCGCGGTCACATTATCACAACCAAACCAGCTAAAGAACAAACCTGTATGAACATCGTAAGCGTTAGAATTTTAGTGAGAGCAAAATCCCTTGTCTTGGGTTTTGCTTTCCTCGCAGGGGCATGGAAGGGCAGTGCACAAAACCAGCCGAAATTTGATATTGCTTCTGCTGCGTCCACCAAAGGAACGCAGGTGTACCAACCCGACATAGAAAGCATCCGCAGGAACTACCAATTTCCCAAATGGTTCCGTGATGATAAGTTTGGCATCTTCATTCACTGGGGCGTGTACTCCGTACCAGCCTTCGGCACCGAGTGGTACCCGCGGCAGATGTACCTGCAAAACACCAGGGAGTACCGGCATCACAAAGAAAAATGGGGCGATCATGCAAAGTTTGGCTACAAGGATTTTATCCCGCTGTTCGCAGCCGAAAAATTTAATGCCGATGAATGGATAGAATTGTTTCAAAACGCAGGAGCAAGATACGTGGTGCCGGTAGCCGAACACCACGATGGATTTGCGATGTACGATAGCAAGGTCAATCCCTGGAACTCCGTACGCATGGGCCCCAAAAAAGACATTGTTGCGCTCATAAAAGCAGCGGCTGAAAAAAGAAAGATGACCTTTGCCCTCTCCACACACCGGGGCGAGAACTATTATTTTTTTAATGGCGGTATGAAGTTTCCTTCCGATGTGCAGGATGCGTCTTTTTCCCTATACGGCACCCGTTCGCCAGACAGTGCCAGGGCGCCTGACCAGAAATTTTTGATCGGGTGGATCACCCATTTGTATGAGCTGGTAAATTATTACCAGCCCAGCATGATCTTTTTTGATGGCACACCCGGCGATAAATTTTTCAAGCCCCTGTTCACACAGTTTGTAGCACATTATTACAACTCGGCCCTCGACTGGCAAAAAGAAGTGGGTGTGAATTATAAGATCGGTTTCCCCAGCGATATTGCCATCTACGATGTGGAACGCGGCAAACTGAAAGGCATTCGTCGCAACCCGTGGCAAAGCGACAATTCAGTAGGAAAAAAATCATGGTCGTATGTAGATGGTGAAGAATACAAAACAGCACGTCAACTGGTGATTGACCTGATGGATATTGTAAGCAAGAACGGAAGTTATTTACTCAACATTGGCCCAAGGGCAGATGGCACCATCCCCGACACGGTAAAAAAAACCTTGCTTGACATCGGCGCCTGGTTAAAAATCAATGGTGAAGCGATTTATGAAACCCGTCCATGGGTAAGGTTTGGTGAAGGACCTACGGAGCTGCCGGCTGGTTCGCATACCGACAGAGATGCGATCCAATACACGCCGCAGGACATCCGGTTTACTACCAAAGGCCGTGATTTATATGCTGCGTGCCTGGCGTGGAAAGAGGGAACTATCACTCTCTCGTCGCTCAACAAAAAACAGGTCAAAAATCTCCAGATCAAAAATGTTTCAATGCTCGGAACAAAGGAAAAGATCACCTGGAAGCTAACGGATGATGGTCTTCAGATTGCTTTTCCAAAAGATAAGCCATGTCATCATGCGTATGTTTTCAAAATACAACTGGAAGGACAAGTGGTGAGTAACCTCGAACCTTATGCTGTTGAAAGAGATCCGGCGCCGCCAATGACAGGTGATATTTATGTGTTCAATCATAGTAGAACAAAGGTTCCGGCAACAGTAAAACTGCTGATGGATGGAAAGGAAGTTGAAACAAAAAAACTTATTGTTAATGGTGCTTATGCGGTGCGGATAGAGATACCAATCACTGGAATCACTAACCCAACAGCGCAAACATTTACAGTGGTGCTTGAGTAATCACTATGGAATCAAACTATCACCGGTTATAAGATAAAGGCTTTCAAAACAATCAACGGATCATGATCATCACGGCCACTATCAATAACAGCCACCAGCAAAACAACATCACTGTTCAAACAAATGGAAATGGAAAAACTATCAGTATTCCATCAAAACCAAACGGACAAGGATCTTCCGTAAATGGCGGAGAATTATTAAGGCTAGCTTTGGCCACCTGTTATTGTAACGATATCTATCGCGAAGCACCCAGCAGAAACATCACCATCCATTCTGTGCAGGTGACCGCTACAAGTAAGTTTGGCAAAGAGGGAGAACCGGGTTCTGATATCCGTTATGAAGCAATGGTTGAAGCGGATTGTTCAGAAAAAGAATTGCAAAAGCTTTTGACCGGTGTAGATGCCATTGCCGAAGTGCACAACACGCTGCGCAGGGGAGCAAATGTTACGCTGCTGTTGAAGAAAGCCCTTCACTAACCGCTCCTTCGCATCCATTCATAAAAACGAAAAGCATCGGCCTTTGCAAACAACTGC
>DASVSM010000689.1:0-4255 GCA_036388115.1 Flavisolibacter sp. | reverse complement strand
TCTAATCATACCACCAACACCAATTTTGGAAACCTGTTTTTTACCGGCGGCCTGCAGTATAAGATTGAGTTTACCCGAAACTCCATTCTCCGTTTAGGTGTAACAGGAAATTGGAAGCAAACACTTAACGGAACGCAGGACCTGTTGCGTCAGACTTTCGTGCGCAATGCAAGTGGCGAAGAGCTGCGGGTGGACAGCGTGCTGGAGCAAACCGGCGTGGAAGGAGAAATCATCTATCCGGCAAACTATACGTTTGGTTTTATGTTCGACCAGGCAGCTGGTGATAAAACCCGTGGTTGGAGCCTGGGCGTTGATTATTCAGCCAACCAATGGAACGACTTTCGTTTTTTTGGCCAAAAAGATATGGTGCAAAATAGTTGGGAAGTTCGGGTTGGCGGACAGCTAACACCCATCAAGCGTCCGACACGTTATGGTCAGGCCCTCTCCTGGCGCCTGGGTGGTTTTGTGGGCCCTGATTATGTAAGTGTTGATAACAAGCTTCCGCAGTTTGGATTAACCTTTGGCTTAGGTTTGCCGGTGTTTAATTACAACCGTTTGAGCCCCGGCCAATACAGCGTTATCAATCTTGCTTTCGAATACAGCAAGCGGGGAAATGATCAGAACAGGATCCGCGAAGATTTGTTCCGTCTATCTGTAGGCCTCAACTTTACGGACCTTTGGTTTGGTAAACGCAAATATGATTAAGCCGGTTCTCTATAAATTATTACTGCAGGCAGCTTTCATTTGGAGCTGCTTGTTCTTTTATAGCTGTGAGAATGATCCCGGAGAAGTAAACCGTGATAACACACGAAAGCCGAATATTGAAGAGGGCTACAATATCGAAAGTTTTTTAAGCCAGAATGGAAACCTGAGAGCAAAGCTGACGGCACCTTTTATGCTTCGCTATACGCTGGATACATCCTACATTGAATTTCCCCGGAAGCTTCATGTAAATTTTTACGACAGCAGCGGCAAAGTGGAAAGCCAGGTAGATGCCCTGTATGGAAAATACCTGGAAACACAAAGCAAAGTTTATCTGCGCGACAGCGTGGTTGTGTTTAATGTAAAAGGGGACACGCTGTGGACACCTGACCTGTGGTGGGACCAGAACGCAAAAAGATTTTACACAAATAACCGTGTTCGCATTCGCCGGAAAGACCAGCGCATTATTGGTGGCAAAGGAATGGAAGCCACGCAGGACCTGAATAATATTTTTATCTACCAGCTTGAGTCGCCGAGTTACATCACCGTGCCGGATAGTATGATAGCAAACTAAGACCTTCCATTACCTCATCATTCCCTGTTTCTTATTTGCTCCTAACTTTAAACTTTTAAACCGGTAAACATTAAATTTTTGAAGCATGGAGTACAGACGAATGGGCAAAACGGGCCTGCAGTTGAGCGTTCTTTCCTTTGGCAGTTGGGTCACTTTTCACAAACAAATTGATGATTCGATCTCCGATGAGTTGATGGGTATTGCTTACGATAACGGCATCAATTTTTTTGACAATGCAGAAGTATATGCCGCAGGCGAAAGTGAAAAAATGATGGGCTGTGTGTTAAAGAAAAAAGCGTGGGACCGAACCTCATACACAATCAGCAGTAAAGCATTCTTCGGATGGAGGGGAAAGCAAAACAAACCCAATCAAACGGGCCTTAGCCGAAAGCATTTAACGGAAGCCTGTCACGAAGCGTTGCAGCGTTTACAAACCGATTACCTCGATCTTTTTTTCTGTCACCGTCCCGATAAGGCTGTGCCTATTGAAGAAGTAGTGTGGACGATGAACATTCTTATTCAACAGGGAAAAATTTTGTACTGGGGAACGAGTGAATGGAGTGCGGCAGAGATCATGGAAGCACACCGTGTAGCCGCGCAATTAGGTTTGATTGGCCCATCTGTTGAACAGCCACAATACAACCTGCTGGAAAGAGAAAAGCTGGAAAAAGAATACGTTGATATCTTCAGAACAGTAGGAATGGGAACAACCATCTGGAGCCCGTTAGCAAGCGGGTTGCTGACAGGTAAATACAACAATGGCATACCGGAAGGCAGCCGCTTTGCGCTGGAAGGTTTTGATTGGCTGGTAACCCGCTGGATGGCAGAAGAGAAACTGGCAAAGGTGAGAAGGCTGACTGAATTTGCCGGAGACTTAGGTGTACCTGTGGCAACCTTGTCCGTTGCATGGACCATCAAAAATCCGAATGTTACGACAACCATTTTAGGCGCAACAAAAAAGGAGCAGCTCACGGAAAACTTAAAAGCGTTAGAGGTGATTGACATACTAACACCAGAGGTCATGCAAAAGATAGATGACATTCTTGGGACAAAACCTATCTTACCCGAATATTAAAAGACGCTAACTGCTTATGAGCTTACAAAACAAAACAGCACTGATTACGGGCGGAAGCCGCGGCATTGGGAAAGCTATTGCCGAAAGATTGGCAAAAGAAGGTTGCAACATTGCTATCGCTGCCAAGACTACAGAACCACATCCGAAATTGGAAGGCACAATTTATACGGCTGCCAAAGAAATTGAAGCACTGGGTGTAACGTGTTTGCCACTGCAATGTGATATCCGCAATGAAGAACAAATACAGGCAGCAATTGATCAAACAGCAGCACGGTTTGGCTGCATTGATATCTTGATAAACAATGCCAGCGCTATTAGTCTTACGCCTACAGAGCACACAGAACCCAAGCGGTTTGACCTGATGATGGACATTGAAATACGGGGAACATTTTTTATGTGCAAAGCCTGTATTCCTCATTTGCGAAAATCAACCAATGCCCATATTTTAAACTTGTCTCCACCGCTTAACATGAACCCGAAATGGTTTGCACAACACATGGCGTACACCATAAGCAAATATGGAATGAGTATGATTGTGCTCGGGCTTGCAGAAGAGTTGAAAAAAGATAAAATAGGGGTGAACGCCTTGTGGCCGAAAACAACCATTGCTACTGCGGCTGTTCAAAATTTATTAGGTGGCGATGTACTGATGAAGATGAGCCGCACACCGGCGATTGTAGCTGATGCGGCGTTTGCTATTTTATCGAAGCCATCAGACGAATGCACCGGTAACTTCTTTATTGACGAAGAGGTGCTGGCAAAGGAAGGCGTTACTGATTTTAGCACGTACGCAGTTGATGCGTCGCAGAAGTTGATGAGGGATATTTTTTTGGATTGATGTCGCACGGAGCGAAGGAGGAAAGGAGGTTATTTTGCTTATCTTTTAGTACTAAACCAAAACGACTATGATCCTTGAAGATATCACCAGCGAAATTATAGGCGCTGCTATCAAAATTCATAAAGTGCTTGGCCCAGGGTTGTTTGAGTCGGTTTATGAAGAAGTAATGACTTATGAACTAACAAAGAGGGTGTAATTGTGGAAAGGCAGGTAGTAATTCCAGTTCACTATGAAGAGGTGAAAATGGACGTTGGTTTTCGTGCAGATTTGCTTGTCAACAGCGAAATCATCGTTGAGATTAAATCGGTTGAAACAATAAAGCCCGTTCACAAAAAACAAGTCATTACTTACTTACGGTTAACAAAAAAAACAATTGGATTGCTGATTAATTTTAATGAAGAATTATTGAAAAGCGGCATACCGTGATTATACAACAATCATGTAAAATAACCTCCTTTCCTTCTTCGCTCCGTGCGAAAAAATTATCTCTTCAAAAAGCGATTGTTCGTCAGTTTCTCCATCACCTCATCCTTCAAATTCCTGCTGATTGAAATTGCGTGTGTTCCAATCTGAATGCAACTTCCGTCAATGCCTTCAATCTTTGAAATAGCCACCAGGTAGGACTTGTGCGTTTTAATAAACAAACTGGAAGGCAGAAATTCTTCCATGGAATGAAGCGTGAGGTAGGTCATCAGCTTCTTGTTCTTCGTATAGATCATGACATAGTTCTGCACCGCTTCCACAAACAAGATATCATCGTAAAAAACTTTTACCAGCTTGCCATCTACTTTCACAAATAGGTGATCGGAAGCGATGTTTTCTGCAGGCTTGTTCGGCTGTCTTAACTCATAATATTCTTTTGCCTTCAGTGCTGCTTTCAAAAACCGGTCGAAGGAAATGGGCTTCACTAAATAATCCAATGCATTCAGTTCAAAACCATCCAGTGCATACTGCGGAAAAGCTGTGGTAAAAATGACAGGAGGCGCCTGTTGCAATGATTTGAAAAACTGCAGGCCTGTTATTTTCGGCATCTGAATATCAAGGAAAATAAGTTGTACAGCACCAT
>DASVSM010000688.1:0-3602 GCA_036388115.1 Flavisolibacter sp. | reverse complement strand
TTTAAGACAGTCACCACTTGTGTTATTCTATGACGATTTTTTCCGTAAACGTTGAGCCATCAATCCCGATTACAAAAAAATAAACACCGGTTGCCAGACCGGACGTATCTATTGTGTATGATGTTCTTCCTTTGCTTAGCCGCAGGGACCCTTTTTGAACCGCTCTTCCCGCACCATCCTGTATGAAGTAGGCCGCCGTGGTCGCTTTTTTTACAGCCATGGCTAGTTGCAGGTGGTGGCGCACCGGATTATTCAACACTGTAACACTACTTTCCCTATTAAATTCTATGCTTACTACTTTTGAATAGCTAACCTGGTTATCCTGGTCGATTATCTTTAACCGGTAATGATTTACACCATCCCATGGCGAGTCATCGGTGATGGAATATTTTGCCTGATCTAAAGGGGACAGATGGCAGGGAATATGACCGATGGCCTCATAATTTCTACCATCATTACTTCTTTCCATCACCATTTTTTTGCAGCGGGAACCGGCGGTACTTTCCATTTGAAAAGATAAAATCGCTTTCAATCCTTCCCCATCTTTCTTCACAGCAAAACCTGTAATTGTTATCGGCAGTACACTGAGTGAGGTGAAATTAAAGGCGTAGTTGATCACTATTGATTCAACACCTGCATTGTTGACACGATAACCAGTGAGTGAAATCAACATATTGCTTCCGCCCGTATCCGTAATTTCTACTACCACATACTGGCCATACTCAAAGGAGGGGTTTTGGAAAAATCCGTGGCTAAACGGTCCGCCCCTGAATGACCCGGTCTGGTTGACGGCCGCTGCTTGTAACACATGATATTTGAACGGGTTACCCCCGGTGGAAAAATCATGGTTGGTCCCATTATCGATGGCAATCATGTGTGCATCGCCGCAAATGATAAAAAGATTCCGGATGGCATTGGCTTTAAAAAAATCGGACAGCTCGGTCCTTTCTTCACTGAAGCCATACCAGATATCCGTGTCAGGCGTATTGCCCCAGGGCACCGTGCTTATCCAGACGATTCCCTGGTCGTTGTTTTTGGCTGCCATGCACTCGGTTTTAAACCATGCTTTTTGCGCAGCACCCAACATGGTTGTTCCGGGAAGGTCACGTTCCGACCGCAAGTCGGTTAGTATAAAGCGTATCCTGCCAACTACAAAAGACTGATAGATGGGAACATTTCCTGCGCCTGCCGCCAGGGGAAAGTGCGGAACATATTCCTGGTAAACCAGCCGTGCATTTGTTCGCCCTACGGCAAAAGAGTTGGTATTATCGCCGCAGTAATCATGATCGTCCCACATGTAGGCGATAGGGCAATGTTGCACCAGCTCTCTTATGGCCGGTTGTGCCAGGGTGTCTTCAAACGGCGCCCGGTGAACGTTAATGTCGGTTGCCGAATTAGGGTCTCCGTAGTGAAAGTCGCCATGTGTGATGTGAAACGCAGGGTTCTTTTCTTTTATGCGGTAAAACACCGGATGGTTGCCGTTGCGGTTGCAGGAAGCGATGGAAAATTTAAACGAATGAGCTGTGTTACTTACCGTTTTAAAGGTCCCTATCGCATCGGAGGCCGTATCTACCAACCCATCTGCTTCAACAGCATAATAATACGCAGTGCCGGGCTGAAGACCATTCATGGATAAGCGGGCTATGTAATTGTTGCCTGCATCTGCTGTTGACAGGGTTCCGTACACAGGGTTTGATAAAGCCGGATCGGCACTTACCACTAATCTTACGGCAGCAGAAGGAGTGGTGAGCTTCGCATGTACACGAATGCTGTCTGCGGTTACCGCTCCGGACCAGATAAACTTTACTTTATTGACAAACAACCTTCGCGTTTTGGCGAAAAGGGCAGAAAGAGGGCTGGTTTTTATAACGCTAAATCCCGTTAGAAGAAACGCGTACTTCAGAAAGCTTTTTCTTTTCATGTCAATGCAGATTAGCTGGCGGCAGTTATTATGGCAACCGGTAATAAAAATAAGGAGAAGCCAGGTTCAAAATAAGAAATAGTCGGCGCTGGAAAAACCGGAGCTGTTGAAAAGCTTTTGGCGGTATCCTGTTTTATCCCTGTTTTTCCGACTGAACTTCCGCCGGTAACCATTTTTGGACTGGGAGAAGGGTAGTTGGGAATTGGACATTCACCGGTTTTTAGGAAGGCATGTTGTTTGAAGAGGCAAGTAGAACAAAGAATTGCCTGGTATCTCTCTAACCTAAACTAATTTGTCCAGCCTTTGAGACAACCAGCAGCATATGGTCTTCGAATATTTGCCAAGGAAATAAAGCTATGCAGGCATTGCTTCATCTTCCAAAAATTTTGTCCTTGATTTTGTTGAGAACATGTTCGGGCCGAAGAATCATCCCGGTACCTGAGCCTTCCCGCAGTCCTCCCACATACATCCCGCCAAAAACGATCGATGCGTCTTCGGCTACCAGGTAGGCGGGTGCGCCTGACAGTCCTGCTGCGGCCAATTTTTCTTTACCAGCTGCAAAATAATGCAGGTAGTCAAAATGCTTCACTTCCGGCCGGTAGGTGTAGGTGCAGTAGGGATTTTCCAACGGTGTACCCAAGGTAAAGGGTTGTTGCCTGGCCCGGTAATAATCGGTGCTGTTTTCCGGTTGGGAGTAGCCTGCTATCAGAACGCTCTTTGCCAGTTCGCAAGGCACCTCGTCTTCGAAAAAGTCCTCTATCGAAAGGACGTTGTAATTTTTCCCGTTCATTATTTCCGTTACATACACGCCAGGTCCCTCGGAATTGCCAGGAGGGTTTGCTTTTACCAGGTTTGCCACTGGTAATGGCAGGTAACTTATCCTGCCGGTATCGTTCGACAAACGAATGAAGATCGTATCCGGAACGTTGTCGCCGGGTTTTTGCGCACCGGCCTGCCAGCCGGCCAGACTTTGTGCGGCTGTTACAAAGAACAACCGGTGCTGGTACCTGGCAAAAAAGCCTGTGGCCTGCTGTTTTCCGCAGCCCTTTTCCGTCAGGACCAGGTAACTATATTTTCCCATTGAATCGAGATTCTGCGCCAGCAGCACTATTGGAAGGGCTGTCAGAAAAAAGGAGAATAAACACTTCCGCATAAACAAATTTTATTGTTCTTTACTTCGGTTTATTTCCTACGAACATGGATGTTAGTGGCAGTGGATGAACCAAACCGGGCTAGTGCTTTACCTGTACAATTCTACACCCCCCGGAGTGATTTATACCTTAAATATAGTGATGTTTACGTGCCCATGTTTTCCTGTTACATTTTTATTTTTTTAATAAGATAATTTCTGCCGGTTGCTCCAAACAAAAAGCGGTTGTTAAAAGACTGAGATGATTCGATCCATTGCGGTACACGTTTTCCATCTTTGATCGATCAATGGTTAGATATGTATTGTCTGAATGGTCAAAGAAACAATTGGCGGATCCATCATTCTGTTTTATCCTCCTTATATTTCCAGCTTATATGACACCTGAGAGAAGTAACCGAATAAAGAAGGTTTTGTCGTGCCGGCAAAACGACCTCACCGTTGTTTTGGAAAACGTTTTCGACCCACACAATATTTCTGCCGTTATGCGCAGTTGCGATGCGGTGGGCATACAGGAAATTTATGTGCTGACGA
>DASVSM010000687.1:0-4952 GCA_036388115.1 Flavisolibacter sp. | reverse complement strand
GGAAGCACAAAGCAAGATGGTAAAGAATGGAAGTTACCTGTATTGTCCCAATGGAAGTCACCTGGCGATGTGGGATGACCAGGAGGTTTTTATGAATGGCGTTATCAAATGGATTAAGGAAGTGGACGGAAAGAGTAAATAACAGGTTTCGGAGGGCCATACCACCGGCAGGGCCGCTTACAGGAACCACTTATACCTGCGAGGTAACATCGTTACCCGCATGCAAATGTTGTTTGATGCTTTTGATGATCTCATTCATTAGCAAATCCGAATGATGGGGCGAGGTATGCTGAAAAAATAAATGGCCAGGTGATTGCGAAATGATTTTATTGCCTGGCAATAAAAGAATCAGGTCCGTATCCAAATTGCCTAATATAAACTCCGTGAAAAATGGTGTGGTGCGCACCGACACAACGGCGTTATGAAGGACGTCCTCGTACGTAAAATAGATATTGAAGATGCGCGCCATGATCTTGTTTGAATTGTACGAAAGCACAGCCGGATCGGTAGGAGAATGGTTTTGTCACAGGTTCATTGCCACAAACAAGATAGAAAAAACACAGGGTACTTCAAAATAAATTTTATGTTAACCGTTTAAGAACTGTGAGTGAATATACTCGGCAACCATCCCCAGATCCTTTGTCTGTTCGTATACCGCTAACTGCCTGTCGGCGCCGGTGCCACGCTCCAGCATTTTGTGAACGTAATTAATGCGGTGCCTCGATCCAAGGTGATCTACTACATCATCCACAAACTCCAGCAGTTCATAAATCAGCACCCTTGTATTTACTTCTTCTTCCTTTCCAAAGTCAATGAGGTAGCCATCAATTCCGTAGCGGCCTGCCCGCCATTTGTTTTCATTGATGAGCGGACGGGGATACTGAATGAAGTTCAGATTCTGCAGGCGGAGTTTATGGATCTTGGCGCAGATAGCCTGGAACAAGGCGGCAATGGCGATGGTTTCATCCACCGTTAACGGAACATCGCAAATGCGGAACTCAACCGTATTGAAAAAAGGATGAACCCGCAGGTCCCACCAAATCTTTTTTGCATTGTCAATGCAATTAGTTTTCATCAACAGCTTCACATAATTATCGTATGCCTCAATGCTCTCAAAAGCTTCGGGTATGCCGGTGCGGGGAAACTTATCGAATACTTTTGTACGGAAAGACTTATAACCGGTCTTTCTTCCTTCCCAGAAGGGTGAATTGGTACTTAGTGCATAAACATGCGGTAAAAAGTAACGGGTAGAGTTGGCAATGTGGTTAGCCATTTCCCTTGTTTCCATACCTACATGCACATGCAGCCCAAAAATCAAATTGCTGCGGGCCGCTTCCTGCAATTCATTTACGATCTCGCTGTAACGAACATGATCAGTAATCAGCTGGCTTTCCCAATGGCTGAACGGATGTGTTCCGGCTGCTCCCATGGAAAAACCCAGACCACCGGCAATATCGGAAATGGTTTTACGCAGAACCGAAACATCTTTATGTGCCTCTTCAATGTCTGCGCAGATGTCTGTTCCTACTTCCACCACCGCCTGGTGCATCTCAGCCTTCACCTTATCTTTTATCATTTTTTGCCCTTCGTGGACAATCTTTTGCTCATGGCTTTTCAGCTCCTTTGTTGCAGGGTCCATCACCATGTATTCTTCTTCCACACCTAGCGTAAACGATTTATAATTCAGATTTGCCATAATGAGATTTCAAGATTTCTAAATCCAGGATTTGAAAGGTTCATTCTATCTAAATAAAAAGATGTCAGGAGGTGCTGAATACATCGGTTACAGAAATAGCAAGACCAGTAACGGCAGTGCTTGTGATCGTATCGCCTGAAGCGTAAAGGTGAGCGCCGTTATAGCGGCCTTTGTTGTTTAGGTGAAACACGGCAATGCTTTCTTCGGTGGGATAAACCACCCAGTATTCTTTCACACCTGCTTCTTCATACAATTCGTGTTTTATCCGGACTTCTTTTTTTGAATTGCCGGGAGAAAGGATTTCAATGACGAGATCGGGTGTACCGCAACAACCCCTCTCGTCTAACTTGGCTTCGTCGCAAACAATGCAGATATCAGGCTGCACGACGGTAGTGATTTCTTCCGGCTTCTTTTTGGTCATTACCGGAAGTCGTACATCGAAGGGGGCGGAGAATACCTCGCAGGGCTTCCCCTTCAGATAGTTATAAATTTCATTGAATAACCGGCCGGAAACCTGTTGATGCTTGAGGTTGGGAGCTGGGCTCATTTTGAAAACCTGCCCTCTGATCAGCTCTATTCTTTCTTCAAATTTCCACTGCAAATAGTCAGCATACGTATAGCGGAGCGAAGGATCGGGCTCCTCCACCACGACAAAGCGATTCTCGGTTTCGTTATAGACTGTAAACATGTTATGTCAAGGGTTGTTTGGCAGCGCCCCTTTTTACATACTCGCCCCAGGTCAGGTTATCCACTCCATCTTTTTGCGCCAGCGCTTTTTCAATGGCATAGTTGGCGGCAGTTTCCACCACCCATTCAAAGTTCTGTTCTCCCACCCCCTTGCGTTCTGCATCTGGCGCCGGGTTGCCAAAATCAATGGCATAAGGCACGCCATCGCGAAGGGCCAGCTCCACCGTATTAAAATCATAACCCAGGTAATGATTAATGCGAAGAACAATGTCTTCCATTTGCTTATGCCTTTCCTGCGAAGGGGAGAATTCGGCCGCATATCGCAAGTGGTGCGGATTGCGTGGCTCGTAAGGCATAATGCGCACATGCTTTCCGCCAATGCAATAACAACGGTAATATTCTTCAAAGACAATCTCTTCCTGAAGCAGCATCACCAATTGATTTGTTTCTGCATGCTTCTCGTAAAATTCGGCCATGTCATTCAGCCTGTAAACATTCTTCCACCCGCCGCCTGCATAGGGTTTCATGTATGCCGGAAAACCAACATAGTCGAAAATCCCTTCCCAGTCCAGCGGATAAGCCAGGTTGGAAAAGGATTCGGCTTTTGTATCTGTAGGCATTTCATACGAAGGAAGAATGACTGTTTTAGGGATAGGCACGCCAACCTGCGTCATCAAACAGTTGTTGAAAAATTTATCATCGGCGCTCCACCAGAAGGGGTTGTTGATCACCGCTGTTCCCGTGAGGGCCGCATTTTTTAAAAACGTTCTGTAAAAAGGTACATCCTGCGATATGCGGTCAATGATGACTGCATAGCCGGTGGATTGTCCTTGTACTACTTTATCGATGCGTACCGGTTCGGCTACTATGCCTTCCACGCCTTTGCTGTTCACTCGTTCTATAAAAGCCATCGGGAAGCTGCGCTCCTGGCCAAACAAGATGCCGATTTTTTTCATGTCTGTTGGTTTAATGTCCTTATCAATGCACTTAAAGTACAAACTAAATCCAACCGAAAAAAAATATTTTGCCTTTGGCGTTATTTTTTCATTTCGAATTGGCAGACCGTTATTTTTGACGCCATGCTTTTGGAAAACCTGTCCCATATCCTTGTAGAACAACGGGCTGTTGCATCAACGCATTTGAAGCGTTATGTGATTGTTGATTGTTATCTGCCCAAAAATATTTCCTATCCAACTGAACTTTCGCTGTTGGTGATCAACGATGGACAAGACCTGGAAGAGATGCCTTTTGCTTCCGTGCTGAACGAGCTGGTCTCCTCCGCACAAATTGCGCCTTTGCTTTGTGTGGGTCTTCATTGCAACAAGGACCGTAAGGATGAATATGGCACGGCGGCCATGCTTGACTACGAGGGAAGGGGAAAGAAAGCGGCGGCCCATCAACTGTTCATCATTGATGAGCTCATTCCTTTTCTGCATAAAGAATACAGCATTGCTTCTTTTAAACAGAAGGCAATTGCAGGTTTTTCATTGGGAGGATTGTCAGCTGTTGATACCGCCTGGAACTACCCTGATGTATTTAGCACAGTGGGTGTTTTTTCCGGTTCGCTTTGGTGGCGCATGAAAGATTTACAGGATGGCTATAACGACGACCAGCACCGCATCATGCAACAGCAGATCCGCAAAGGAGAGCATCAGCCCGGAATGCGTTTTTATTTTATGACCGGCTCACTGGATGAAACGGCCGACCGGAATGGAAACGGCATTATTGATTCCATTGATGATACGCTGGACCTGGTAAAAGAACTGAAGGCCCTGGGTTACGGCCGTGAAAAGGATATTCATTATATAAACTATCCAGAAGGAAGGCACGATGTTTCCTCCTGGGGGAAAGCGATGCCGGCGTTTTTGTTGTGGGCCTTTTTACAGGCGCAAGGCGACAATGAAATGGGCGGACAGAAGAACAAGGAACTGAAAGGTGCAGATGTGTAGAGTTAGCAGAAAATAACTTCCGCAGTTATTGAAGAAATAAAAAAATCCTCCGCTTTTGACGGAGGATTTTTATTTGTTGGTTGTGGTCTATCTAGTTACCAAAAATATAGCGCAAGCCAAATTGCATAAAGTAAGTCGATCCTGTAGATAAATTATCACGGAACGACTCTGTTACTGGCTTGCCTCTGTCCAAAGCAAGTCTGTAAGTTGGACGGGTTGTGCCTCCTGGGCTTACAGATGCTGCATTGGTCAAATCAAGAATAGAAGCTGCATTAGTTGTTTGAGTTACACCCCACTCGCTGTTCAGTAAATTAGCAAAATTAAAAATGTCAACACTAAACTGAAGTGTATTGCGTGTGCCCATGAAGTTGGTGAATATGTCCTGAATAAACTTCACATCAATCTGGTTTCTCCAAGGCAGGGTAGCACCGTTTCTTTCTGCATACGTACCTTTTCTTTTTTTCAGATACTCATCCTGTTCTATGTATTTAAAGAACATATCTGACTGTTGTGCGGCCGTGTAAGCAACACCATTTGTATTTGTACCGGCAGGCCGGTCAACAAATGTAATTTCCGATGCATCTTTCGGAACATAGATCAGGTCATTACCATTTACGGCG
>DASVSM010000686.1:0-4276 GCA_036388115.1 Flavisolibacter sp. | reverse complement strand
TAAATAACCAGCAGGGAGATATCGAAATATTCGGTCAGCACCTGCACGCAAACAGGGTTAATATCTTAAAAAAGATCGGGTCGTTAATTGAGTCTCCCTCCTTGTACGGTCACTTAACAGCAAAGGAAAACCTCGAAGTTTACAGGCCTGTTTACGGAGTATCAAAATCAAGAGTTGCGGAAGTGTTAGACATCGTGGGTCTCGCAGACACGGGCAAAAAAGTTGCTAAGAAATTCTCACTTGGCATGAAGCAACGTTTGTCCATTGCATTGGCGCTTCTGCCGAACCCCGAACTCCTGCTACTTGACGAGCCGTCAAACGGATTAGATCCTGCCGGTATCATTGAACTTCGGGAACTGATCAAAAAATTGAACAAAACACACGGCATGACGATACTTATATCGAGCCATCTGCTGGGAGAAGTAGAAAAGATGGTCAGTCATGTCGGGATTATTTTCAAAGGCAAAATGCTATTCCAGGGAGCACTCTCCGACCTTCATTCATTTCAACAAAAGGGATCAAGACTTTTCATAAACACATCTGATAATGCGGCTGCTTACAATCTCCTGCAGGAGCATCAGCCCGAAATAGCCGGTGAATCTTTTTCTGTTGTTTTCAACGATATGTTCCAGGTAGCTGCTATCAACCGGACCCTTACGCATCATGATCTCGATGTTTACCTGCTTCACCCAAAACAGAGTGATCTTGAACAATTATTTATTGACCTTACATCTGCCCAATCATGAACCTATTCATTTCGCTTCGCTCCGAAACACTGAAAATAAAGCGGACCGCAGCCTTTTATTTTACCCTGGCAGGTGCCGCCGTTGTACCAGTCATCTTCCTGCTGAACGTACTATCGGATGGTATTGAAGACACCCGGAAAGACCCGCTTAATTCAATATTCAAACTAGGTTCTGAAATGAACGGACTGGTTATTTTTCCCATGTTTGTAATACTGATCTGTACGCTGTTGCCACAGATCGAGTACCGCAATAATACCTGGAAACAGGTGTTGACTTCACCGCAAACTAAGGCAAACGTGTTTATGGCCAAGTTCCTGAACATTCATTTGCTTATCGTGGTATTTCTTGTAGCCAACCTTTTGTTTATGTCAATCACTGTTGTTGCAGCGCATTTTATCGACCCGACTTTAGACCTATTAAATCAGCCGTTTAACGGGACCAGGCTGTTGGTAAACACGCTAAATTCTTATCTCACTATTCTTGCCGTTTGCGCTATACAATTCTGGATAGGATTAAGGTCCAAAAATTTTATTGTTCCCATTGCCTTTGGACTTGCCTTATGGTTAGCAGGCACTATCATGGTTTTTGAATACCATTCAAGCTTTGCCAATTACTTTCCCTATAGCTTTCATACTTTCAGCATGTATGCAAAAATTAAATCGCAGATTAACCAGGTTGTATGGACGTCAGCGGGATATGCTTTTCTGTTCCTTTTCATCGGCTTTTTAGATTTTAGAAGAAGAAGGGTGAACCAGTAAATGGTTGCCGGATAGAACCCAAAACAGGCAGTACAAAAAAAGCGGAAGTGCCTGTTGCGCCCAGTACAAATAAAAAAGGTGGACTATAAAGCAATCACCGCTAGTTCCATTTATTTTGTCTCCCGGCTTTTTATTTCCGTTTTGCCAAATTTGCGGGGGAAGTAAGAGAACGTCACCAGGAAAAATTGCCGTAAACCATTTGTGATCCTGGTAGTGGTACCATAAGCGTTTGCACTGTTGGTGATGTTCTGGTACTGCTTCAATATGTCCATGGCAGAAAATTTTAATTCGCCCTGTTGTTTCATAAACCGGTAAGTGGCAAATGCATTCCAGAGAACCGTTGGCTTTTTTAAGTTAGAATTACCAATATAATCCGCCGTACTGCTGAAAGTAAAATTAGCGGGGTGGTTGAGAACAACACCCAGCCTTGTACTGTTACCGGTGTTTTCAAAGGCAGTGAGCCCAGCAGCTGATTGCGTTGTTTTGTGGTGCTGAAAGCTTTGTGCCAAATTCAATACAAGCACGGAGCGAAGAGAAAACTGAAGGTTCAATTGATTGGATAGACTGCCGGATTCACTGATGTTATAACTGCCATCAATGTAATTGGGAACCCGGCCCGTGCTGTATTGCGCATTGTACATGAGCTGCAGGCTGCTTTTCTTTAACCTTCTCGATATATTGACGTTATAATTCAGGTTCACGCTATTGCTCTTGTCGGCGTTAGTATAATAGGAAATTCTTTTGCCTGAAGGATCATTGATGATGCTGTCCGTAACGGGGTTGAAGGACCGGTTATATTCCCCGCCAATCCTGCTGTTGACGGAATAAAGCGACTTTGGATTTTCTGTATTGAAACCGGCGTTCATGTTAACATTGTGAATGGTCCTGTTTCGCAAACCTGGGTTCCCGATTCTTATGTCATAAGCATTAACATCGTCAACAATGGTAAAGAGCTGATCGATGGATGGGTATTCGAAGTTCTTTGAATAGTTAAAGGACACGTTATACTGGTAGAGTTCCCTTTTTTGATGATAATAATTTAGATTCCCTTCATATCGAAAGAACTGGAAGGAACGGTCCAGGTTTCGTTTGGCAAACGAAGATTGATTCTTATCTGTTTTAAAATCGTCCTGGAACTTCACCTGGAAATTGATGTTTCGGCTATAGTTGCCATTCCACTTAAAAAAACCCTTGGACAACGTTAGCGAAGGCGTATATTCCACTACTTCCCTTTGGTTATTATTGGAGATGTTATTATTGGCAACATAATGCTTGGCTGTGCTGTCATAATCGCTGACGGTGGTTTGATACGATGACCTGCTATAATTGAACCATTGCGTAAAATCGAGATTCATGCCAAAGAGGTTATACCTTCCTAACAACAAGCGTTTAAAACCCCTGTAATCCAGACTGCCACCCACATTTACGGAATGATTGTCTGTAGCGTAGCGGCGGTTGTTAGAAATATTTTTACTCCTGTCGGTAAACGACTGAAACACACTTTGCACATCTCTTTCCGATGTAGCATGACTACGCCTGGCATTGAACTGAACGTTGAAATTTTTTAAAGGATCATCACGATCGGACTTGCCAAAGCTGGCATTCACTGACGCATTATCCGATAGCCGGCTTTGTACTGATGTCATGCCATTTGTACTTTGAAGCCGGTTGCCGGTATCTCTTACTTCCGTAAAACGGGACGATTGCCCCCTGTCGTTGCTGGTATTAACAGCGCCATTCACATTCAGGTTATCATTGTAGCTGTTTGTCCTGACATAGTTGATGCCAACGTCGTGTTTATAACCCCGGCTATTGTTCACTCCTTCCTCACGGATAAATTGGGGGTTGGCGATGGTGGTTCTGTTTTGCAGAAGCAGGTCGGTGAGAAAGGCATCTGTTCCTGATGTATTATAGTTAACAGCTATCCGGTTATTTTGCCGGCTATTGGCTGTTTCAATAAAGTTGTGCGTAAGAACACTGCCAACGGAATAATTCCTGTTGATACCGTTAGCGCCAAACCGGCCCACACTGTACAAATTAGGATTGTAATTTCTGTACGTATTATTCTGAAACATCTCCTGCAGGTTGCCGATGTTTTTATTAATATTATTGACCCCCCCTCCTATGCCGGCACTGCTTTTCTTGTTATACACCTGAAAAGAAAGGTCTGATTCAAACCGGTCCAACGTTCCGAAGCCGCCGCCGGCTTTTCCAAAGTATCCCTTTTTGCTATTCTCTTTCAGTTTGATGTTCATGGTCAGCAGCGAATCCTGCGGTCGGCTTTGCTGGCCGATCTGGCTTCTGTCGTATTCCTGGTAAAGTTGAATTTTATCGATGGCTGTCTTGGGTAAATTTTGCGTGGCTACACGGGAATCAGTCGACCCCATAAACGGCTTTCCGTCAACCAGCAGGTTTTGTACTTTTTTGCCGTTTACCGTTATCATACCGTCCGACCAGATGGTGATACCCGAAACCTGGTTCAATAGCTCCTCTACAACCGCATCAGGCTTTAATTTAAAAGCAGCCGGGTTGATCTCCAGCGTATCGCCGTTCATCCGGATGGGGATCGTCGTGGTGATCACAATCGCATGCGTGTCTTTCAGATTCAATGCTAAAAAAACAGCCAGTGTATCTGTTCGTCCTGCATCCAATTGAAGGGAGGTATCGTAAGCCAGATATCCGGTATAGGTAACGGTCACCAGCAGCTTTTTCTTCAGCGGAAGTTTGTCAAACAGGAACCTGCCATTTTTGTCGGATAGCTGATAGGTAACA
>DASVSM010000685.1:0-5136 GCA_036388115.1 Flavisolibacter sp. | reverse complement strand
TTTTGCATTGCCAACAATCACAATATGCATGTTTGTCGGGTTAACATATTTTGCAGCCATGGCCTGCACATCCTGCGATGTAACCGCTCCCAGGTTTTTCAGGTAGTTCTGGTAATAGTCGGCAGGCAGGTTGTACCTGGCAATGTTCAACGCAAAATTGGCAATGGTAGCCGGGCTTTCCAGCGAACGGGCAAAGGAACCGCTTAGGTAGTTCTTCATTCTGCTCACTTCGTCGGCAGGTAATGCTTCTGTACGAAGCCGGTTGAACTCATATAAAAACTGGCCGATGGCGCTGTCTGTTTTTTCGTTGCGCACAGATGCTTCGGCCTGGAAGTTACCAATCAACCTGTCGTTGGTTAAGTTGGAATAGGCACCGTAGGTAAAGCCGTATTTCTCCCGCAGGTTGGCAAACAAACGGCCGGAAAAACCGCCACCCAAAATGTTGTTCATTACAGAAGCACGGATCGCATCCGGTGCGCCTGGTTTCAACTCCACAGGCGAAGCAAACGTTATGATGCTTTGAACTGAAGCCGGACGGTCAACAACGGCAACGTAGGTTTTTGCCGGGGCTACCGGTGTTTTATAGGTCGGCTTCGGAACCGTTCCGCTCTTCCATGACCCAAAATATTGCGTTGCTAATTTAGTCGCATCGGCCGGTGTAATGTCTCCCACAAAAACCAGGTAAGCATTGTTTGGCTTCCAATAGGTATTGAAGAAGTTTTTTACATCTTCCAGCTTTACATTCATCAGCGTTTCTTCGGTTTCAATGTCACCATAAGGATGGTCTTTGCCATACATCAAACGGTTTACGACGTTATCGGCAATGGCACCCGGATCATCTTTATTAGCTTGCAGCGCCGACATATTCTGCTTGCGGATCTTTTCCAGCTCTGAAGAAGGTAATGAAGGGCGAAGCACCACATCACTCATCAGCGCAATGATCTTTGGGAAATTGGTTCTGAGCGATGAAGCAGAAGCGCCAAATGCGGAGGTACTGATGTTACCACCTAAAAAATCGATCTCTTCATCCAGTTGGGCCTTGGTCATTTTTGTTGTACCACGACGCATTAATGCACCGGCCATAGAAGTCAAACCGGTTTTGTCGCCTTCTACTATACCATCCTGGTTAAAAGACAGGGTTGCTGATACCCTTGGCAGTTTGGTGTTTTGAACAACAAAGATTTTTAAACCATTCGGCAGTGTAGATGTTGCAGGTGTTCCAATCTTGATTTGCGGGGCAGCAGCAGGCTGCGGTGCTTTGCTGCGGTCAACTTGCGCCAATAAACTTAATGGCAACAAGGCAGCTAAAAATATGATTGACTTTTTCATTGTGTAATTTTTATTATCGGACATACCGGTTTTTACTATTGGACATGCCGGTGGCATGTCCCTACAGATTAAAATGCGCCTTCTTTTTTTCCTTTTTGCACATAATGCAGTACAACACGGTTGTTATTGGTCAGGTATTTTTTGGCCACATTCAAAATGTCCTCGCGTGTTACTTTTTTGTAACGTTCCAGCTCAGAATTGATCAAATCGGCGTTGCCAAAATAAACCTCGTAGTTGGCCAGGCTTTCTGCAATACCAGCCATTGTAGAGTTGGATGAAACAAATCCTGTTTCTACCTGGTTTCTTACTTTCTGAAATTCTCTTTCGCTGACAAGGTTATTCTTCAGATCATTTACGACGCTGTCAATTGCCTGCTCAAGGTCCTGCGGTTTTACGCCCATGTTGGCAATAGCGAAGTTGATGAACAAACCCGCATCCTCGTTAAAGAAAGGAATGGAGGCAGACTGTAAAGCAATCTGTTTTTGATCAACAAGTGTTTTGTTCATGCGGCTGGAAGCGCCACCGGACAGGATTGTGCTCAACATGCGAAAAGCATAGTATTCATCGCTTCCCTGCTTCGGGGCCCGGTAGGTTTGAATAACAGCGGGCAGTTGAATATTGTCCTCTACAATCGCCCTGACCTCTCCACCTAATGGCGGCTCGGTTACATTTGGGCGGGGAATCGGTTTTGTACCTTTTGGAATGGCGGCAAAATAGTCTTCGATCAGTTTTTTTGTTTCGGCAATATTGAAGTCGCCGGCAATAGACAGCACAGCGTTGTTGGGAACATAAAAAGTCTTGTAGAAGTCAATGAACTCTTCCAGCTTAGCGGCATTCAGGTGCTCCATGCTGCCAATGGGCGCCCAGCGGTAAGGGTGAACTTTATACGCTCTTTTCAAAACTTCGGTAAGAATGCTGCCATAAGGCTGGTTATCCATCCGCTGGCGTTTTTCTTCCTTTACCACCTCACGTTGTGTGTTTACGCCAACCTGTTCGATCTTGGCATGCATCATGCGTTCGCTTTCCAGCCACAAACCAAGTTTCAACTGGTTAGAGGGAAGCAGTTCATAATAGAACGTTCTGTCCTGGCTGGTATTGGCATTGAGGCCACCGCCGGCGTTGGTGACATACTTGTCAAACTCGCCACGCTTGATATTCTCGGAACCTTCAAAGAGCAAATGCTCAAAGAAGTGGGCAAAGCCTGTGCGGGCCGTGTCTTCGTTTTTGGAGCCTACATGGTACAGTGTTGTAACCGCTACCACCGGTGCTGAATTATCCTGGTGAAGGATCACCTTTAAGCCATTGGGCAAGGTGTATTTTTCGAAATTGATCTTTCGGGCGGCCTGGGCAAAAGATGCTGTGTTAACCAGCATGCCGGCCGAAAAAAGCAGGAACCACTTTTTCATGCATGTAATTTTTGGTGACGCAATATCCGTAAAGAAAGGTGAACTCGTCGATTGGTTGCATGTTTATTTAACCAATCCCAAAATGGCAGGGATAAACGGTGGTTATGGCAATACCAAAAAGAATATCCAATAGACGAACAAGAAATGCTGAAGAGAGAAGGGAGAAGCATGTCGCAACACGATAACGCCAAACGGCAAACACCAAACCCTTAACCCTCCTATCTTTGTCCGCATGGACGGATTGTTACAGCAAATAGAAACCTACCGGAAGGAAATTGAAGGATACGAGATTACCAATCCACAGCAACTGGAAGAATACCGCATAAAGTTTTTGGGAACAAAGGGGGTTGTAAAAGCCGTTTTTGGTGAAATGAAAACAGTTGCCCCGGAAAAGAAGCGGGAGGCCGGTCAGGTTTTGAACGAGTTTAAACAATTTGCCGAGGCCAGGTACGAGGAAGCCAAACAATTGGCGAGCGGCAATGAGCAAGCGGCAAAAGAAGAAATCGATCTTTCCCTTCCTGGCGATCCTGTTGAAATCGGCGCCAGGCATCCGATCACATTAATGCGCAACCGCATTGTTTCTATTTTCCAGCGTTTAGGCTTTTCCGTGGCTGATGGTCCCGAGATTGAAGACGACTGGCACAACTTTACAGCGCTCAATCTGCCTGAAAATCATCCTGCCCGCGACATGCAGGACACGTTTTACATCAGTCAAAATCCCGACTGGCTGCTGCGTACGCATACCAGCAATATCCAGATCAGGGAAATGAAAAAAGGCAAACTTCCTATTCGCATCATTTGCCCCGGAAGGGTGTATCGTAATGAAACCATTTCCGCCCGTTCGCACTGTTTCTTTCACCAGGTAGAAGGTTTATATATTGACGAACATGTGTCCTTCGCCGACCTGAAGCAAACACTTTACTTTTTTGTGCAGGAGATGTTTGGCAAAGATGTGAAGGTGCGTTTTCGCCCTTCTTATTTTCCATTTACCGAACCAAGTGCGGAGATGGATGTCAGTTGTTTTATCTGCGGCGGCAAAGGTTGTCGCATTTGTAAACACAGCGGCTGGGTGGAGATTTTGGGTTGCGGTATGGTGCACCCGAACGTTCTGGAAAATTGCGGCATCGACCCGAACAAGTATACCGGCTTTGCCTTTGGCATGGGAATAGAAAGACCCGCTTTGTTAGTATATGATGTGAATGATATCCGGCTGTTCAGTGAGAATGATAACCGCTTTCTGCGACAGTTTAAGGGAGCAGTTTAGAATCCCTCCTCTGCCGGAGAGATTTAGGGAGGCCGCCGCTTCTGTTGGTTCATTGGCAAAAGAATTGTTGCTCATGGCTTATGACGGAAGCAATTTTCACCCTGAAAGATGACAGAAAACTAAGCTATGCAGTGTATGGCCCGCAAGATGGGAAGCCAGTCCTTTACTTTCACGGCACGCCAAGTTCGAGGCGTGAAATTCTTTTACTGAAAGCATATGATATTGATTTTGATGCAGCGCTTTTTAGGGCCAACATTCGCCTGATTGCTGTTGACAGGCATGCGCTGACCACTTTCTATCCGCAGCGAACTTTCCTGTCATTTGCCGATGATGCCGTGCAGTTGCTTCATCATTTCAAGATTAAACAGTGCCCTGTGCTTTGCTGGTCGGGCGGCGGGCCTTATGCGCTGGCCATTGCTCATAAATACCCGCAAATTATCGAAGGCGTTTACATCCTATGTGGTTTCACCAAACGCTTTGACAAAGAAGTGATGCAACAGATGGGACGGAACAAATGGTATTTTCGAAGTGCGAGGTTCGCACCGCCTTTTTTGCAACTTGGGTTGAACATGGTACGCAGAAGACCAACAGATAGCTTGCCACCGAGAGCGTTGACCGGCTTACCTTATACAGATTATAAGCTGCTGCAGAAGGGCATTAAACAAGTAGCAGGCTTAACGCTTAAAGAAGCTACCCGCAAAGGCGCCCGATCTGCCGTTCACGAAGCAGCATCTTATTATAAGGATTTCCGTTTTGACATAAATGAGATTGAACCGCCCATTCACTATTGGTGGGGCACAAAAGACATGAGTGTAGTAGAAGCGCATGCAAGAGAGATTGAACAAAAGGCGCAACGTCCCATCATGCATTACCTGCAGGATGAAGGGCATTTATCGCTTTACCTGAAATGCTTTGAAGAGGCGATACGAATGATTGCCTTATCGCATGCTACACATACAATTGCTGACAGGTAGGACAGAAAAAAGTCCGGCGGTTTGTTTTGCCTACATATTCTTTGGTAATTTTTGTCTCATCTCTTTCGCAGGTTTTTTTCCGGTGCACTTTCCAGTTTTGCCGCAGCACAAACTCCCGTTTCCATTGCAGGAATTCGTAGCTGTAAACGGAAGCTTCTTTGAT
>DASVSM010000684.1:0-2579 GCA_036388115.1 Flavisolibacter sp. | reverse complement strand
GCTTATGCACAGGGTTTAAGCCTGCTGACAAAAGCTTCGGAAGATTACAAGTTTCAGATTTCACCGGCAGATGTTGTTTCCATTTGGAAAGGCGGCTGCATTATTCGTTCCTCCTTACTGTATCAGTTCGACAAAGCATTTGCAGGCGATCAATCCCTTCCGAACGTTTTATTGGACGGCTCTATTGCCGAACTGCTGAAGCAGAAAGAAGAGGCCATACGGCAGGTTCTGTCACAAGCCATCACTGCACGCATTCCTGTAGCAGCCATGACCAGCGCACTGAGCTATTTTGATGCGTATGGAAGCAGCCGGCTTCCAACTAATTTAGTTCAGGCACAACGCGATTTTTTTGGCGCACATACTTACCAGCGTATTGACAAAGAAGGAGTTTTTCATACCGAATGGAATGCAGGTTAGTTCGTTGATTAGTAACTTGGATTCAACTCTTCTCTAATGGAACCGCATCAAAGTTTTACCGAATTAGATGTCTGGCAGAAAGCAAGAGGGTCGTTAAGTGAACCATTAAATCACCTGATCGACGCTTTTGATTGCGGATACATTAATAAAGAGCAGCTTGTTCAATTTAAAGTTCAAACTGATGGGACAGGTAAAATATTAAATGGGTACATCTCTTATCTCCGAAAAAATTTATAGCAATGGCACTAACCAATCAACAGCTCGTCGGATCAACTAATCAACGCTGTGCAACCCTCATCTTTATCTTTGGAGGAAGCGGTGATTTAGCGCACCGGAAATTATTACCGGCTCTTTATAATCTTTTTATCGACAATTACCTGCCCGAGGATTTTTACATCGTGGGACTTGGGCGCACAGAATATTCCGACACGGCTTACCGCAACTTCATTAAAAAAGGCATCTCCCAATTTTCGAGAAGAAAAGAAAACCTGGAGGAGCACTGGAAAACTTTTTCCAAACAGGTCGATTACATCAAAGCCGACCTGCAGAAAGAAAGAACCTACCAGCAAATGAAAAAGCTGGTGAGCCAGAAGGAGAAAGAATGGAAATCGGATGTTAATGTGATTTTTTACATGTCGGTGGCACCGCAACTGGCCCCATCCATTGCTACACGATTGTATGAAGCAGGTTTAACCGCAAATCCCTCGAAGTCGAGAATGGTGTTTGAAAAACCATTCGGTCATGACCTGAAAAGTGCAAGGGATTTAAATATCCAGCTAGGCCAAATGTTCCAGGAACAACAGATCTATCGCATCGATCACTTCCTGGGAAAAGAAACGGTGCAAAACATCCTGGCCCTTCGTTTTGCCAATGCTTTGTTTGAACCAGTTTGGACAAGCCACTACATCGACCATGTGCAGATTACCGCAGCAGAGGCGATTGGCATTGAAGGAAGAGGTTCTTACTACGAAGGTGCCGGTGCCTTGCGTGATATGGTGCAGAATCACATCCTGCAAGTTGTTTGTATGATTGCCATGGAAGCGCCTGTGTCCTTTGTGGCCGATGAGATCCGCAATAAAAAACTCGACGTCCTGAAAGCCATTCGCTGCTGGCAGAAAGACGAAGTGCACCAGAATGCCGTGCGTGGGCAATACAGCGACGGCTGGATCCATGGCGAACAGGTAAAAGCCTACCGTGAAGAAAAAGGAGTCACTACCGATTCAGGCGTTGAAACTTTTGCCGCCGTAAAGTTTTACGTGGACAACTGGCGCTGGAAAGATGTGCCGTTCTATGTGCGAACGGGAAAAGCCATGCATGCAAAGAGCACCATCATTGCTATTCAATTTAAACAGGCGCCGCAATTTTCCTTTCCTGCAGAAGCAGGCGAAACCTGGCGGCCAAACCGTTTGATCATCAGCGTTCAGCCGCAGATGGATATCCGCCTGCGTTTCCAGGCAAAACAACCCGGCCCGCAAATGGTTTTGCAACCGGTAGATATGGTCTTCAATTACACAGATGCTTACGGCGATAATTCACCGGAAGCCTATGAAACATTGTTATCGGATGTAATTGAAGGCGACCCTACCCTCTTTATGCGGGCCGACCAGGTGGAAAGGGCCTGGGAGGTTATTCAACCCATTTTAGACGCCTGGAAAACACGGCCGCCGGTGGACTTCCCCAATTACGCTCCCGGCTCCTGGGGGCCGGAAGATGCGGAAGCTTTGATTGCGAAGGACGGGCATCACTGGACGACGTTGCCGAAATAATAGAACACGGCAATCACTCCTGTAGGTTGATCTTTACAATAGCTTTCGCGTGGTTTATTGCTCATTCTTTTCAGCACCGCTTTATCGTATGATGACTCCGTTCTTCAATAAATTAATTTGTATTAGAAGTTACGATGAGCTCTTCTCTCCAATAAACCATTGTTCCTTGTTCCTGAACAGCACATTAAAGGTGGTTAGCGTACCATAAATGCGGGTAATGTATTGCTGCAGGTTTACCTTGTCTTCATCGCTCAAAATCTTGTGGGCATTGATCTGTTGCTCCATCACACGAAGGCGGTCCCGCAGCATGACAATTTTGTGAAAGAAATCTTCAATGGGAATTTCTTTTGGCTTAAGTGATTTATCTGCCGGCTGCAGTAACATTATTCCTTTTTG
>DASVSM010000683.1:0-3453 GCA_036388115.1 Flavisolibacter sp. | reverse complement strand
GCATAAGTACCTGCGGGAACAAGATTGCTCTTTCTGGGTATCTGCGCATACGGTGTGATCACATAGTCGATCAGCTTTTTGTGATGACGTTGAAAATAGGTAGCCGAAACTTTCAGGCTATTGTTTAAAAAATAATCGGCGCCCCCTTCATAACTAAACGAACGCTCTTCTTCCAGGTCCGGGTTGCCTAACCGTTGCCCGCTGGCAACAATGGTTTTATTGTAGTTATTAAACCGTTCGGTAAAATCGGCATCACGAATGGTTTTACCGGCACTGGTGCGAAGCTGCAATTGTTTTGTACGGAATGAAAAAGCCATCTGCGGTATAACCTCCCAGCCTGCTCTTTCATTCCATTCAATCCTGGCGGCAGGCGCCAGAAAAAAGTTATCTCCCAACTGCTGGTTCAAAACTAAAAAAGCAGCCGCCTGGCTTATGGAATGAGCACCCCTGTCGTTGGACCTGATTTTTTTGTTCACGAATTGCAGGCCTGGTGTGATGGACGTTTTTGCTCCTAAAACTCTTTCGTTTGTAAGCAAGGCCTGCCAGAGATGGCTCCTGTTTTGATTGGAAGGCGTTCCTGGATTAAATGAAAAGCTGTCCTGCAGGTTCTTATATCCTGCCTGCAAACGCAAGGTGTTGTTGGCGTCCTTTCTAACCACCTGTAGCTGGTTCCAGAAAGTAGTAACGGTTTCCTGTGCCGTATCGGATACGAATGATGTATAAAAATTCTGCGCAGCAAACTTTCGGTTGTCAAACGCACTGCGAAAGGACAATTTCCATTTGTCGTTGAACGAATGACTGACAGAAGCCGTGAGATTTTGGCTTTCCACAAAGCCACGTATGCCGCGCTGGGCCTGGCCTTTTGTTGTGATAGCCTGTCCGCCCAAACCGAACGCAGTTTTGCCGTTGCTTTTAAACCAACCGGCATCACCTGCCACGGTACCGTATTCACCAACTTTTAGCTGGGCCAGCACCGTTTGTTTTTGCGGATTTTTCTTTCCTGCAAAGGTTTTGGTAATCACATGAATGACCCCGCCAACCGCATCAGAACCATAAAGGGTAGAAGAAGCGCCTTTCAACACCTCAATGCGTTCAATTTCGGATGCGGCAATTGGAATGTAGGCAGTGAAGTGCCCGGTGTTCGGATCATTCACCCGTACACCATCGATCAATACAAGCACCTGTTGAAATGTTCCGCCACGCAGGGTAATGTCGCTTTGCGAACCGAACGGCCCGCGGGCCTGTAGTTCGAGGCCGGGTATATACCGGAGCAATTCATCTAAGGAATGAACCGGCAGTTGGGCAAACCGTTCACCTTTGATCACCACCAGGTTTCTGCCTGTTTGCGATATTCTTGTTTCGTTGTAAGTTGCTGTAACGGTAATGGCATCCAATTCAGTTTCCTGCGAAAAAAGAGTTGTTGAGAGAAGCGATAAAGCAGCCGTTCCGATGACAAACCTTTTTCTCATAGCTCAAATTGGCCGCAAAAATAGGAGGAAAGCGTTACTCAGATTTAGTACGATTCCGACTCATTGGGAAAGTCATTGCTGCGCACATCAGCAATATACTTTTGAACGGCACCGGTAATTTGTTCATGCATATTCAGGTATTGCCGGAGAAACCGTGGTTTGAACTCTGTGTTGATTCCCAGCATATCGTGCATCACCAGTACTTGTCCGTCGCAATGCGGTCCTGCACCGATACCAATGGTAGGTATCTGCAGCGAAGCGCTTACTTCTTTGGCCAATGATGCCGGTATCTTTTCCAACACCAGTGCAAAGCAGCCAGCTTCTTCCAGCAGTTTTGCATCGGCCCTTAATTTATTGGCTTCTTCTTCTTCTTTTGCGCGAACGTTATAGGTTCCAAATTTATAAATGGATTGTGGTGTCAGGCCAAGATGCGCCATCACTGGTATGCCCGCGCTGATGATCCGTTTTACCGATTCAACAATTTCTTCGCCACCTTCCAGTTTGATGGCGTGTGCGCCGGTCTCTTTCATGATGCGAATGGCGGAGGCCAATGCAATATCTCCGTTGGATTGATAGGAGCCAAAAGGCAGATCAACCACTACCAGGCTTCGCTTTGCACCACGGATAACCGATGATGCATGGTAGATCATCTGGTCGAGGGTGATGGGCAACGTTGTTTCATGTCCGGCCATCACGTTTGATGCGGAGTCGCCCACCAAAATCACATCAATACCAGCTGCATCAAAAATCGAGGCAAATGAAAAGTCATACGCGGTAATCATGGAAATCTTCTTTCCTGATGTTTTCATTTTCAGTACGGTGTTGGTGGTAATGCGTTTGACTTCCGGTGCATTGGCGCTCATGAATGGAATTTTGCCAAAGATACCCCGGTCTCCTGAATCCCCCTGTTCTCCGCCAACTGGCTGAGAGACTTAGTTGAAGAGACCATTGCTTCACAAGCGATCAACCAAGAAATGTTTTATGAGCCGGAGGCCGTGCAGGCATGGCATAAAATTGTGAGTAATGAAAAAAACATGTTATGAATACAGAGAACAACAAAGAAGCACTGAATAATCCAAGTGAAATGGCTGGTCCGCACCGCGACAGGCAAGGCATTGATAAAGCACCCGGTGAAGAACAACGTGAAGGGCCTATTGAAAATGTGGTGGCAGAAACCCAAAAGGGGAAGAACACTGTAGATGGCGATCTTTCGCAGGAAAGTGACCGGCCGATTGAGCAGGAATAATCTTCATCAATGCGCAAGAGTGCCGGCCTTCTTGTTTACCGGAAAAAAGAATCCGTTATAGAGGTGTTTCTTGTTCATCCGGGTGGTCCCTTCTGGAAAGGAAAAGAAAGGGGTGCATGGAGCATACCAAAGGGTGAGTTTTCGGATGACGAAGAACCATTGACTGCTGCCTGCCGCGAATTCAGGGAAGAAACAGGGCAGGAGGTGCAGGGTGAATTTGTGGAATTATTGCCTGTGAAACAAAAAGCAGGAAAGATGGTATATGCCTGGGCAATACAAGCTGATGTTGACGCAGACCGTGTTGTTTCTAATTCCTTCAAAATGGAATATCCCTACAAATCGGGCAAATGGATTACTGTACCCGAGGTGGATAAAGCCGGATGGTTTTCTATAAGCGAAGCGAAAGAAAAGATCAATCCGGCACAAGCCGGACTGATAGATGACCTTTTGATGAAATTGGACAGATGAAGCAACCCTTCGACATACCGGCAATGCTCAAACAGATAGAAAAAGAAATAAAAGCGTACCCGAAAGCAGCCATGTTTACGCTCTATGAAAAAGGCTATACCTCGCTGTTTGAACAATTGATTTCTTGCATCATTTCCATCAGGACATTGGATGAAACGACAATCCCTCTATCAGAGAAACTGTTTGCCATGGCCCGCACCCCGGCCGAACTCCTGAAGCTATCACCGGATAAGTTGGAGAAGGTTCTGGTTGGTTCGCAGTATCCCGGCC
>DASVSM010000682.1:0-2652 GCA_036388115.1 Flavisolibacter sp. | reverse complement strand
AATAAGTTGAATAGAATTACCAGAAATATAAGAGTGTGATGTAACAGGAGTTCAATTAAGGCGCTATTGCCAGTGGCATAAATAACAAAAGCCGTCACCACATGATGACAGCTTTCAGAGAGTTTACTAACCCTGAATTATTTCTGGGCTAAGAAATCCTTCACTTTATCCTTGTGAACGATGGTTTCCTTAAACGTATAAGCGCCAGTTTTTGGGCTGCGCACAGCCCTGATCACTTTACTCCAGTTCTTTGCTTCAGCGGCTGCTTTCTGGTCTTTTACCTTCGCGTTTTTGGATGCTGCTTTTGCCATGATATTTTATTTGAGCCATTAGCTGATTAGCTAACTGGCTGATTAGCTAATTACTTAATTTCTTTGTGAACAGTTACCTTTTTCAGGTTTGGATTGAATTTCTTCAGTTCCAAACGCTCAGGGTTGTTCTTTTTGTTCTTTTCAGAAATGTAACGGCTGGTACCGGGCACACTCGTGTTTTTTTGCTCAGTGCACTCCAGAATGACCTGTACGCGGTTTCCTTTCTTTGCCATTGTGATTTAGTTTATTTATTGATCCGTTAATCGGGCTATCCGTTCAAACGGATGTACCGGTATAACCTTAAATATGTTGACCTTGAGCTCTCAGCTCCTTTACAACGTTATACAATCCGTTCTTGTTGATCGTTCTAATAGCATCAGTGGTCAGCTTTAAGGTGATCCACTTGTTCTCTTCTGCTAAAAAGAACTTCTTTGTTTGCAAATTCGGCAAAAAGCGACGCTTTGTTTTAATATTGGAGTGAGAAACCTTGTTTCCACCAATCGGCGTCTTACCTGTTACCTGACATACTCTTGCCATGACTTGGAAAATTTTGGATTGCAAAAGTAGGGAAATCAATTCAAACTGGAGAATGAGAAACAGAGAATTTTGACCGTTTTCAAAATATTAGCAATTGTTTGCAAAGGTTTGCCCGTTAATTTCCAGGATTTGGTCTGCTCCTATTGTTAGGCCGGCATCGGTTTCAATAATATCCCGACCGGAAACGTTATCCATTTTTACAATATGACCCTTTACTTCTGCTACACCTCCATCTACTGAACGAAAGCGAATGGTAGCTATCCGCTTCAGGTCCATTAATTCTTCCAGGTAATCTTTTAGTGCATCCATATTATTCCGTATTTGATCCGGAGAAGCAGCAAAGTTATTGCCAGCAGCCTCATTTCAACCCCTTTTGCCAGTCAGCCGTTTTTACTTTAGCTTCGCCACGCAAAAAAAGAGGCAGAATTGTCTCTTGGACATATCTTAAATCAGAAATTATAAATCGTAAAATTTTATGGCATACGATGTAGTTGTTATTGGTTCGGGTCCTGGCGGTTATGTAGCTGCCATCCGCGCCGCACAGCTTGGCTTTAAAACCGCTGTAATCGAAAAGGAAAGTCTGGGTGGCATTTGTTTGAACTGGGGTTGTATTCCTACCAAAGCCCTCCTGAAAAGTGCGCAGGTTTTTGAATATATCAAGCATGCAAAGGATTTTGGGATAGAAGCTACCGGCCAGCCGCAATTTGAAGCCGTGATAAAACGGAGCCGAGGCGTTGCCGATAAAATGAGCAAAGGCGTTCAGTTTTTGATGCGCAAGAACAAGATCGATGTGATCATGGGCTTTGGAAAACTGGTTGCCAAAGGAAAGATCGAAGTAACGGCTGCCGATAACAGCAAACAGACAGTAGAGGCCAAATACATCATTCTGGCTACCGGTGCCCGAAGCCGTCAATTACCTGCCATGCCAGTGGATGGCAAGAAGATCATCGGCTACCGCGAAGCGATGGTGCTTCCGCAAATGCCCAAATCAATGATCGTGGTGGGAAGTGGTGCCATCGGTGTTGAATTCGGCTACTTCTACAACAGCATGGGCACCAAAGTGACCATTGTTGAGTTTATGCCAAGAATAGTTCCGGTGGAAGATGAAGAGATCTCCAAAGAACTGGAAAAGAATTTCAAAAAGAACGGCATCGATGTGATGGTGAATAGTGAAGTAACCAAAGTGGATACGTCCGGCAACGGTGTGAGAGCTACCATTAAAACACAGGCTGGTGAACAGGTGCTGGAAGCAGACGTTTTGCTAAGTGCCGTTGGCATCCAGCCAAACATTGAAGGAATTGGGCTGGAAGAATTAGGCATCAAAACCGACAAAGGCCGCATTGTTACCGATAAATATTACCAGACGAACGTTCCGGGCATTTATGCCATTGGCGATTGTACACCCGGACAGGCGCTGGCCCACGTGGCTTCCAAAGAAGCAATCATTTGCGCGGAAAGTATTGCCTACAATGAAAAAAAATATGCACATCAACCGGAAATTCTGGATTATGCCAACGTACCGGGTTGTACCTATTGCTCTCCTGAAATTGCCTCTGTGGGCATGACGGAGAAACAGGCAAAAGAAGCCGGATACGAAGTGAAGGTGGGCAAGTTCCCGCTGAGTGCTTCCGGTAAAGCTTCTGCATCCGGACATACTGAAGGTTTTGTAAAGGTGGTGTTCGATGCAAAATACGGCGAGTGGTTAGGCACGCACATGATCGGTTACAATGTAACGGAGATCATTGCTGAGACAGTTGTTGCGAGGAAACTGGAAACAACACATCACGAAGTATTGAATGCCATT
>DASVSM010000681.1:0-7151 GCA_036388115.1 Flavisolibacter sp. | reverse complement strand
AACCTTTTGTCATTGAATACAATTGCCGCATGGGCGACCCGGAAACGGAAGTAGTGCTGCCGCGGATTAAAAATGACCTGGTTGAACTCTTAACGGCCACAGCGCATGGGCATCTTGGAGATGTAACGATAGACGCGGATCCGCGCTTTGCCACCGCCATTGTGGCTGTCAGCGGTGGTTATCCGGATGATTACCAGAAAGGGCTCCCGATCTCAGAATTGAATACTTCTGTAGAAGATACTTTTCTCTTTCACATGGGAACAAAAGAAGTAAACGGAGAAATTATTACCAGTGGCGGCCGTGTCATTTGCGCCACTGCTTTGGATGAAGACCTGGATAATGCCATCAATAAAAGCAGGGATTTAATTGAAGAACTTCAGTTTGAAGAAAAATATTTCAGAAGGGATATTGGGTTTGAGTTTTTGTAACTTTAGAAACATTCTTAAAACATTTCATATGAAAAAATTTTTCCTTCTGGTTTTTTCAACAGCCGTATTCAATTTATCGTTAAAAGCGCAAACTATTGGTATTACAAGTGAGGGAGCGCCGATAAAGCTTATAAGTACCCCTCCTGTTTTGAATCCTCCACTGGTTATAATTAACGGTTTTGAAACCGATATGCAGAGTTCAGTGTTGGACCCAAAAAGCATAAGAAAGCTGGATGTATTAATGAGCAAAGCAGTAATTGCGCAATATGGTGAAAAAGCAAAAAACGGTGTGCTTTTAATCACAATAAAAGCAGGTACCGAATTTTACACAATTGCTGATTTCATTAATGCAGAAAAAGGCCATAATACGTCAGTTAAGCAAATTGAGTTAGATGGCAGAATAGTGCCCGACATGAATAAAATCATTATTGATAAAAAAGCCTTTTCCGGTACAATGATCTCATCCAATGCAAAAACGGATGAGAAAAATTGCGATGTTGTTTTTAGCGATACGCTTGTTATAACAACCAAGTATGGACCGGTAAGTAACAATTGATTCCTTCTTGCTTATGAATACACCATCCTACGATGCCGTACACTATCACGACTATCTCCAACTCGACAAAATATTAGACGCCCAGCACCCCGAAAGCAATAAACACAATGCTTCGGCGCATGATGAAATGCTCTTTATCATCATTCACCAGGCGTATGAACTTTGGTTCAAGCAGTTGCACCACGAAGCCGATTCCGTTGTTGAGATCATGCGCAAACCCGCAGTGAATGATAATTCCCCTGAATTGCAAATCGTTGTTCATCGCCTGCACCGTATGGGTGTCATCCTTCGCATTTTGGTTCACCAGATCGATATTCTGGAAACCATGACACCCATGGATTTCCTGGACTTTCGGGATATGCTGCGACCAGCCTCCGGCTTTCAAAGCTGGCAATTCAAACTGCTGGAAGCAAAACTGGGGTTGAAGTTCGATTACCGCCACGGCCAGGACTATTATACGGCCCAACTTCGGCAGGAACATATAGACCTGATCAAAAAAGCTGAAACCGACCAATCGTTTTTACAACTGGTGAACGACTGGCTGGAGCGTATGCCCTTCTTCGACAACAAGGAATTGTGGAAGAACTTTTTCCCGGAAGAGGGAAATGAAAATGTTTTCTGGGACCAGTACAAAAAAGCTTACTCCAACAGCTTAGCCGAAAAAGAAAAAGACAACATTGACGCTTTTGACGCTGTTTTCTTCCAGCAACGCGAAACACATTATACCTTTTCGGCCAAAGCAAATCGTGCTGCTCTCTTCATTATGCTTTACCGTGGTTACCCGCTTTTACAAACGCCGTTTCAGTTATTAAATGAGTTGCTGGATATCGATGAACAGCTTAGTACCTGGCGCCACCGTCATATGAACATGGTCCACCGTATGATCGGCACCCGCATTGGCACCGGTGGCAGCAGTGGAAAGGATTACCTGAAAGCCGCTGCTGACAAACATTATATCTTCAAAGAAATTGCTCAATTGACTTCTTTCCTCATTGAGCGAAGAAAACTGCCGCAGTTGCCCAAGGAGGTGGAAAGAAGACTTGGGTTTGATACGGGAGAGTAGGGAGAGCCTCACCTAACCCTCTCCTCGCAGAGAGGGCCACCAGCTGCACAGAAGGCCAGCTTATGCAAGTGGCTTTTCTTTTTCGGTTTCTCTTTTATTGTTAGTGGGTTTCATGCAAAGAAGCAAAGGCTTGGTGTTCGTTGTGGTTCCTTCGTGTTCTTCGTGCTCTTTGAAAGCTGCACATTGTTCTGAACGACGAACGGAGCGTCGCAAGAAAAGCTTCATGGCAGCACTGGCTTCTGGTCCAAAAAAACATCTTTATCACATCCTACTTTTATAGCATGGAAACAGTGCTTTCTCAGTTGCAGGGTATGCAAACTTATTTTAATAGCGGGGCCACGAAATCGTATGAATTTCGGAAGGCAATGTTGGAGGCATTGCGGCATGCCATTTTGCAAAATGAGTCAGCGCTGATGCAGGCCTTGTATGACGACCTGAAAAAGAGCCCCGAAGAAAGCTGGGTAACGGAAATCGGGTTTGTGCTGGCCGAGATCAGTCATACACTCAAACACTTGAAGCGCTGGATGAAGCCGCAAAAGGTGGGCACCAATTTATTGAACCTTCCCAGCAAAAGTTTTATCTACAAAGAACCGCTGGGAGTGGTGCTCATCATTGGTCCGTGGAATTATCCGTTTCAATTGTTGCTTGCTCCATTGGTTGGCGCCATTGCAGCGGGTAATTGCGCCGTGCTGAAGCCAAGCGAAGCCGCTCCGGCCACTGCCGCCATAACACGAAAGATTATCACCCAGGCTTTCCCAAATGAATACATTTTATATGCGGAAGGGGAAGGGGCTGTTGTTGTGCCGCAACTGATGAATGATTTTCGTTTTGGTCATGTGTTTTATACGGGCAGTACCTATGTGGGTAAGATGATTTATGAAATGGCGGCAAAACAACTGGTGCCGGTTACCCTGGAGCTGGGAGGTAAAAGCCCTTGCGTGGTGGATAGCGATGCTAATATAAAAGTGGCGGCAAGACGGATTGCCGTAACAAAGTTTTCCAATGCCGGGCAAATGTGTGTGGCGCCGGACTATTTGCTGGTGCATGCTTCGGTGAAGGCCGAACTGGTTGGCCAACTGATTGCTGCCATCACCTACTTTTTTAGCGATGACCCATCGTTAAGCGATAATTACGGGAAGATCATTAATGAAAGAAGTTTTAACCGATTGGCATCTTACCTCCATCGGGGCAAGGTAATCTTCGGCGGAAAAATGAATTCAGCCACACATTTTATCGGTCCTACCTTACTGGAAGATGTTCCCCTGGATGCGGCGGTGATGGGTGAAGAGATCTTCGGGCCCGTGTTGCCCATTCTTACCTATCAGACTTTTGATGAAGCCAAGGCGGTTATTGAACGCAACCCCAATCCACTGGCGTTTTACGTGTTTACAAATAACAAGGAAAAGGAAGAAAAATGGTTAAAGGAGATTTCATTCGGGGGCGGCTGTGTTAACAATGCCTCGTGGCACCTGACCAACTTCAACCTGCCTTTTGGCGGGATCGGGAACAGCGGCATTGGTGCCTATCATGGCAAGTACTCGTTTGATGTATTCAGCCATCAAAAGGCAGTGATGAAAACACCCACCTGGTTCGATCCGGCTATTAAATACCCACCGTTCAAGGGCAAGCTGAATGTGTTTAAAAAAATCATTCGCTAAGCTCTTTTTTCATCAGCCAGTCCCGTTGCAGATCATCACCAAGCAGGAAGTCGCATTCGCTAAATTTTTCGAACCCCCAGCGGTGATAAAAATCAATGGCTTTCCGGTTTTTCTCCCACACACCCAGCCATACGGCCTGCTTCTTTTTTTCTTTGGCAATGTTTACCGAAGCCTGCATCAATGCTGCACCAACTCCTTTGCCAATAAATTCTTTCAACACATACAGGCGGGCAATTTCCAACGCACCAGAACCTTTTAGTTCTACCGGCAACTTTCCATCCCGCAGCTTTACATAGCCTGCCACTTCATCATCTACATAGGCAAGGAGGAAAGTGTTTTCACGAAAGCCAACTTCCAGCATCAGCTTGCCCCTGGTAAACTGCATCTCCAGAAACTTATCCATGTCTTCTTTGGTGTTGTCTGCCGCAAACGTGTCGTAAAAAGTCTGCCGGCTAATGTCAGCTATCAATACGGCATCATCCTTTGTAGCAGTGCGAATGAAAAGATTCATGGCAATAAAGTTCATAAGTTTACCGGTTCACTGGTACACAAGTTGGCATTACGGTTAAAAGTTTATCCGGTCTGTTACAATAACCCTGAACTTTAAACTTGTGAACCCGTAAACTATCTTCAGGCAGTGAAGGTTATCAACCGGACAGTTATTATTCTTTCACTTGTTTCGCTGTTTGCCGATGTGGCCAGCGAAATGCTGTACCCTGTTATTCCGGTATACCTGAAGGAAATCGGCTTCTCCGTTTTGCTGATTGGCGTGCTGGAAGGCGTGGCCAACTTTACGGCAGCGCTTAGCAAAGGTTATTTTGGAAAAAGAAGTGATGAAAGAGGCTTGCGATTACCTTTTATAAAGCTGGGTTATTTTTTGAGTGCGGTTTCCAAACCCATGCTGGCGGCCTTTGCTTATCCAATGTGGATCTTTTTTTCAAGAACGGTTGATCGTTTAGGCAAAGGCTTGCGTACCGCTGCAAGAGATGCCCTGCTGTCGCAAAATGCAACGCCCCAAACAAAGGCTAGGGTGTTTGGCTTTCACCGGTCGATGGATACATTGGGGGCAGCTATCGGGCCGGCACTGGCCCTGTTGTTCTTTGTTCTCTTTCCAAAAAATTACACACTCATTTTTTTAATGGCAGGCATACCGGGCCTGGTTTCGGTTGGCCTTATCTTTTTTTTGAAAGAAGAGAAGAAGCCTTCCTCCACACTAGGCAAGGGCAATTTTTTTTCTTTTTTTAAATACTGGAAGATTGCTTCACCACAGTATAAAAAACTGGTTCCCGGGTTATTGCTGTTTGCAGTTTTCAACAGCTCCGATCTTTTTCTTTTATTGAAAACAAAAGAGATCACGGGTGACGACCGGCTGACCATTGGCGCTTATATTTTGTACAACCTTGTGTTTGCCCTGGCAGCTTATCCCCTGGGTGCACTGGCCGACAGGATCGGTATCAGGAAAGTATTCCTTTCGGGCCTGCTATTGTTTGCGCTGGTTTATTTTTTGTTTGGGATCACCCAGTCTACTGTCATTATTTTTTCTGCCTTCGTGATCTATGGCCTTTATGCAGCAGCAACAGAAGGTATCACCAAGGCCTGGATCTCCAACCTGTCACACGGACAAAACACAGCAACGGCAATAGGTTTTTACACCTCCTGCCAAAGTATCTGCACCCTGCTGGCAAGTGTGATAACCGGTTTGCTTTGGGAGGGTTTTGGAAGCAGCATTGTTTTTTATGTGCCTTCGGCCATTGCTGTTGTTGTGTTCCTCTACTTTGCCATTGCGTATCGTTTTAAGCCTGAGAAGACCTAAGACTTGCAGATGCCCGAAAACCTGTTTACCTTTTGGATATGGCTGCAAAGCTTTGGCACAAAGCGCCGTTTGTTCGACTGCTTTTGGGACTGGCTACTGGAATTATTCTTCAGTGGTACCTGCAATTTCCCCTGCTCCTTTTGATGGTGTTTTTCGGCGGCAGCATTCTTGTTGTGTGCATCTATTCTTTTACCGGGATAAGAAAGCGTTACTCCTTTGCAGCGATCAATGGGTTCTTTGTTTGTTTATTACTTGCCTCAGTTGGAAGTCTGCTTGTATGGACGCAGGATGTGCGAAACAATGGCGACTGGATCGGGCATCAGCACTCCGGTGAAAAATTCATTACTGTTATATTGGAAGATCCACTGGTTGAAAAAACGAATTCGTACAAGGCGCTTGCCGGCTTTGAAACTGTTCATGGCTCCGGTTGGGGCAAACGGGTAAAGGGCAAGGTCATTCTCTATTTCAAGAAAGATTCAACGTTACCTCAATTGGATTATGGCAGCAGGATTGTTTTTCATAAACCATTACAGGAAATTAAGAATGCAGGTAACCCCGGAAGTTTTGATTACAAAACCTACAGCCTTTTTCAAGGCATCACACACCAGGTTTACCTGGCAAAAGCCGACTATGTTCTTTTGCCTGTCGGCAACAAGAATGCTTTTGTTGATTTCATTTACAACAGCAGGGAATGGGTCATAAATGTCTTGCGGAAATACATCAGTGGCGAAAAAGAGCAGGGACTAGCCGAAGCCCTGCTGATTGGTTACAAAGATGACCTGGATAAGAACCTTGTGCAGGCTTATTCAAATACCGGCGTGGTACACGTGATTGCTATTTCCGGTTTGCATTTGGGATTGATCTATTGGCTGCTGCTGTTTTTGACAAAGCCTTTAACGCGAAATAAAAAGGGGGTGCTGCTCCGGTGGCTCCTCATTGTTGCATCGCTCTGGCTGTTCAGCATTTTAGCCGGCGGACAACCCTCGGTATTGCGTTCAGCCGTCATGTTTAGTGCAATCGCTACGGGCGAACTATTGCTCAGGCGTACGAATATTTTCAACACGCTGGCGTTTTCTGCCCTCGTGCTGCTTTGCATTAATCCGTTCTGGTTATGGGATGTTGGCTTCCAGCTTTCTTATTCTGCCGTTTTGAGTATTGTTCTTTTCTTTCAGCCGGTTTATCATTGGGCTGGTTTCAAAAACAAGGCGCTCGATTTTTTGTGGAAGCTGACGGCAGTCACTATTGCCGCCCAAATCCTCACCTTACCAATCAGCATTTATCATTTTCACCAGGTGCCGCTGTTATTTCTTTTTACCAATTTTATTGCGGTGCCGCTGAGCAGTTTGATCCTGATGGGAGAGATCATTCTTTGTGTGTTGTTCTTTCTTCCGCCCCTTGCGTCGGTTGTGGGCATTGTCCTGAAAGAACTAATCTATTGGATGAATAGTTATGTGGAGCAACTGGACAGCCTTTCGTTTGCGGTCTGGCAGCATCTTTCTATCAACATCATTCAAACGTTCCTTCTTCTCGTTTTTGCAGTTGGCGGCTGTTACTGGCTAATGGAAAAACAAAGAAGGTTTGCGTGGACCGCCTTAACATCGTTTGCCTTGTTTATACTGTTGCGAGCCTTTTC
>DASVSM010000680.1:0-2681 GCA_036388115.1 Flavisolibacter sp. | reverse complement strand
ATTAAGTTCATCCCTAAAGACCTGATCTACATTTTCCATCACTGGCTTATTTTACACGGCCGTTACATCTGTATTGCCCGCAGTCCCAAATGTGGCGAATGCGGCCTGCGGCCGGTGTGCAAGTATTACCACAACGTGGTGCTGAGGGACAAAAAATTCTCTGGAGAATAAGGGATTTGTCCCCTTTTTTGAAATGAATTCCCCTAATCCCGGAGGTTTCTGTACTTTGGCGTACAGCTTGTCTTTATAAAAGGCAAACTTTTTCAAATACATGACATCCGTCTCTTTAACATATGCCGGCTTTAACAGCGTTCTTTCCCTGCACCCCCTGGTAAAAGTGCTCAGGCGAATGATTGCGGAGGAAAAGCCAGGCGCCAGAAAACTATATCAGCAAATTATAACCGATGTGGAAGCCATTCCGGAACTACTGGAACCGGTGCAGGATCTTACCTCGCTAAAAGCCAACCGCGAACTGGTGGAAGCTTTGCTGGGTTCTATCTTCCCGCCTTCTACTACATCTAACCAGGGGTTATATGCCATCACTTATCCTTTCAGTTCCGAAACGATCTATGCGTCGCCCGGCTTCCGGGACATATTTTTAAAAGACGGACAAAACATTAATGTGCCGGACAGGAGAACAACCGTTGATATCAGCCGGGCAAGTTTACTGCTGGCGTATCATGTGATCCTAAAGCGTTGCTTTTCACAATCCGTAGCCATTACCACCACAACGGTTCATCCATTTACGGAAGAAGACAGCGGTCTTACCAAATATTTTGAATTGAAGCTAAATGCAGAGTTTGTTGATGTGGTTTGCATTGATGAAAACCTGTCTTTACCTGCCGGATTCTCGCCACAGCATACATTGAACCTTGAAGAATTACAAGAGTTTTTCCCACTGGAGAAATTCCAGTTTGAAGGCCTTGTGGTCATCAACGTTTCCGACGTTACCAGTGAGCAAATTACCAGTGAGATTAAAACAGCATTATTAAATATTAATGCCTTTAGTGAGGCAGAAGTATTTGAAGAATTGCAGGGTCACATGCAAAGCCTCATTGGCTTGCGCAATGTAAAAATCGGTATCACGCCGTTCTTTAATAAGAACGATTATTATCTCTATACCGAAACCCACTACCGCAACAGCGTCTTGTTTAAGAACAAAGACGTGATTAAGCAAAAAGATCAGATCAGCCGCCTCTGTCAGCAAGTGTTTCATGCAGCCACAAACCCGGTGCTCTATGAAAATCTTGACAGATCATCGGCGCATTACAACGAGTTATTGGATTATTACCGGCAACTGGGCGCAAAGAGTTTGCTTCTTTGCCCTTTGCAATACAAGGATGGCGGTTTAATTGGGCTGCTGGAGATCATGAGTGAGCATTCGGGCAAGCTAACCCATACTCATCTTTCGTCCATTAGCCCGGCTATTGAACTGTTCCGGTTAGCCCTGGAAAAAACGGCAGAGAGCCTGGAGGCACAGATAGACAAAACCATTAAGGAACATTTTACGGCCATACAACCGGCTGTGGAATGGAAGTTTACTGAAGCGGCTTTTCACTACCTGCAGCACCAGGCGTCGGAGCTGAAGATGCCGCAAATTGCCTTTCAGGATGTGTACCCTTTGTATGGCGCCATTGATGTACGCAATTCATCATTAGAAAGAACAAATTCCATCCAACTGGACTTACTGGAGCAGCTCAACCTGGCAAACGACGTTCTTAGCAAAGCCTGTAAAGTAATAGACTTTCCGTTGCTGAAAGAAACACAATTCAGGATTGAAAAATACATGGCGGCCGCATCGGACACCTTGCTGTCGGATGACGAAATGCAGATCTACGATTTCCTGCAAATCCATCTTGATTCCATCTTCAATAACCTGCTTCAACTGCGGCCGGAATTAAAAAAACTGATCAACGGCTATTTTGCCGTACTTGATCCGCAACGTAAAGTGATTTATCATCACCGTAAGGATTACGAGGATAGCATTACCCGCATCAATGATGTACTCGATCGCTTTACCGACCAGGAACAACGTACCATCCAGGAAATTTACCCGCACTATTTCGAACGCTACATTACCGACGGCGTGGAGTTTAATATTTATGTGGGACAATCGCTTTCACCACACAAGCCTTTCAACGAAATGTATGTGCGCAATCTGAAATTGTGGCAGCTTACGTTTTTGGCAAAAGCTGCAAGGGTAACAGCATCACTGGAAAAGCGGCTGGCCTTGCCTTTACAAACCACGCAGTTGATTCTTGCACATGCTATTCCGCTTTCTATTTCTTTCCGACGAAAAGAACGCAAGTTTGATGTGGATGGCGCTTACAACATCCGTTACGAGATCATCAAAAAACGCATTGATAAAGTTCACCTTCGCGACACCGACGAGCGACTGACCCAGCCCGGAAAGATTGCCATTGTTTACTCACAGCAAAAGGAGCTTGCCGAATACCTGGAATACATTGAGTTTTTGCAGAACGAAGGCATGTTGGGTGACAACGTTGAACACCTGGATCTGGAAGATACACAAGGTATCAGCGGCCTGAAAGCAGTGAGGGTGGATGTAAAGTATGTAACCGAATCAGGTGCTAATCCAAAAGAGCCTTTCACTAAATTGAGTAAAGTGCACCATTCGTAATGGCCTGTCGCCTTCAGTTAAGTAATCATTCTCCCTTAAG
>DASVSM010000679.1:0-3082 GCA_036388115.1 Flavisolibacter sp. | reverse complement strand
GGAAGTACCCTGACTGTGGCGCCATTGGTGTTAAGATGATTGATGGCAGCGGCTGCTTTTTAAAAGAAAGCAAGCGGGCCTTTCCATCTCCCCTTACGTCGCTATTCAAACTGGCCGGACTATCATCCCTGTTTCCAAAATCAAAATTTTTCAGCCGCTATCATTTGGGTCACCTGGACAAAGAACAAAGCCATGAAGTGGATGTGCTGGCCGGCGCATTTTTAATGACAAGAAAAGATGTGCTGCAAAAAATAGGCACTTTTGACGAAGCCTTTTTTATGTATGGCGAAGATGTTGACCTGAGCTATCGTATTCAGAAAGCCGGATACAAGAACTATTATTTTTCGGGTACAACCATTATTCATTTTAAAGGAGAAAGCACCAAACGCGGCAGCCTGAATTATGTAAAGATGTTTTACCAGGCCATGATCACGTTTGTTAAAAAGCACTATGGCGGCTCCAGAGCGGGCATCTTTCAGTTTTCCATACAAGTGGCCATCTGGATAAGGGCTTTTGTTGCTGCCTTGCTGAAGCTGATCAAATGGATTGGTATTCCGGTTGTCGATGCCGTTATTATTCTGTTCAGTTTTTGGGCCGTAAAGGAACTGTGGGATAACTATGTACGGACGGATATTGTTTACCCGGCTAAACTCATTCTTGTTTCCCTGCCTGCATTTACCTTGCTTTATCTGGTAGCTGCCTACTATGCCGGGCTGTATGACCGCTATTATAAAAAAGGGAGTGTTCTGCGTTCAACCATCATTGCCACAGTGACACTCTTAGCTGTATATGCGTTGCTGCCGGAACAGTTTCGCTTCTCCAGGGCGATCGTGGTTTTTGGTGCACTTGCGGCATTTTTATTCATCTCCGTGCAACGCTGGCTGCTTGTTAAAGCAGGTATTCTCCTGGAGCCTCTTGATGCTTCTTCCAAACCATATATTGTCATTGCTGCGTCCAAAGAAGAATATGAGCATGTTGAAAATTTTTTGAACGAAAAGGGCCTGGGGCAGCGCATCATTGGCCGCATTGGCATCAACGGCACATCGGAAAAAACCATTGCTCATATCAACAACCTCCGGAATACAGCAGAAGCACTGAATGCCAGGGAGCTGATTTTTTGTGCAGCAACGCTTTCTTATAAAAAAATTATTGAATTAACCGAAAACATGCAAACAAAGCTGAAGTTTCGTTACCACGCTTACGAAAGCAGCAGCATGGTGGGCAGTGATACCAGTACCAAAAGCGGTGAAATCTTGAGTGCCGAAACCGACTTTGCCATTGCACGGGCAGCCAGCAGGCGTATGAAGCGTTTGATCGATGTCCTGTTTGCGGTTGCTTTCCTTCTAACTTTTCCTGTTCATTTCTTTTTGGTAAAAAATCCCTTGCGTTTTTTTGGCAATTGCCTGTCCATAATTTTCGCAAAAAGAACATGGGTTGGCTACATCAGCCAACAACCGTCGCTACCGCAATTGCGCAAAAGTGTATTGGCACCAAATGGGCGAAGGGAAGTATCCTATGCTTTCACCGATGAAAATATTTACCTGTTAAACTACTGGTATGCCCGTAACTACGAGCCCGTGCAGGACATAAAAACAATTTTCTCCCACTACAAATATTTAGGTAGCTAAACCGGTAACTTTAGACCGGTTAACCGCTGTTGGAATGGCAAGAATCATCGATATCAAACTTCCGAAAGGGCTTGCCAGTGCGCTTCGCCTGCCCAAATATGACGCACAGAGCCAGCAGGCCCGTGTGTTGAAAAAACTCTTAAAGAAAGCAAGGTTCACTGAATTCGGACAACAATATGGCTTCGATAAGATTCTGTTTAGTAAGGATCCAACAAAAAGTTTTCAACAAACAGTCCCGGTACATGATTACAATAAAATTTACGATGAGTGGTGGAAGAAAACGCTTGACGGCACACCCGACGTCACATGGCCGGGTAAGATCAAGTTCTATGCACTGAGTTCGGGCACTTCAGAGGCTGCCAGCAAATATATTCCGGTGACCAGGGAAATGCTGCGCAGCAACCGTAACAATTATATCCGCCAGTTATTTTCCTTGTTGAATTACGAACACCTTCCGCGCCAATCGGTGACCAAAGGTTTTTTAATGCTGGGCGGCGCCACCGATCTGCAAAAAGGAGCTGCGGGTTGGTATGCCGGCGACCTGAGTGGCATCCTGGCGAAGAACCGTCCTTTCTGGTTCCAGACGTTTTATAAGCCCGGTGGCCGCATTGCCAGGATAAAAGACTGGAACGAAAAACTGCACGAGATTGTAGAGCATGCAAAAGAATGGGATATCGGATACATCGTTGGCGTGCCGGCCTGGTGCCAGATGTGTATGGAAATGGTAGTGGAACATTACAAGGTGGATAATATTCACGAAGTATGGCCCAACCTTGGTTTCTTCGTTCACGGTGGAGTTGCATTTGAGCCTTATAAAAAGGGTTTTGAAAAGCTACTGGGCAAGCCCATTGTGTACATCGAAAATTACCTGGCCAGTGAAGGCTTCATCGGCTTTAAGAATCGCGAAGACGCACAGGGGATCCACCTTATCCTGAACAATAACATCTTCATGGAATTTGTTCCGTTTGATGACACCAATTTTGACAGCGAAGGAAAGATGATTGAAAAGCCGCAGGCATTGATGGTACATGAAGTGGAAGAAGGAAAAGAGTATGCCTTGCTTTTAAGCACCAATGCAGGGGCCTGGCGTTACCTCATTGGCGACACGGTGCGCTTTGTGAACAAGCAAAAAAGCGAGATCGTGATTACCGGCCGCACTAAACATTTTTTAAGCCTGGTAGGCGAACACCTGAGCGTTGAGAACATGAACAAGGCCATTGAAGTGGTGAGCAATGAGTTCAATATCTCGATCCCCGAGTTTACCGTGGTTGGTTTTCCGCATCAAAACATGTTTGCCCACAAATGGTACGTCGCCTGCAACGACGCTGTAGATGGTGATGCGCTGATCCGGCGAATTGATCAGCACCTCTGCGAATTAAATGATGATTATGCGGTGGAAAGAACTTCCGCACTGAAGGATATTTTTATTCAGATATTGCCTGAAGATGTTTTTA
>DASVSM010000678.1:0-1758 GCA_036388115.1 Flavisolibacter sp. | reverse complement strand
GCTTATGTCAATTATGTTGGTGGCAAGGGCATCGACACATCTGAATCAGATCAGTTCGACCTGGTTCTCACAAGTAAACTGAGTAATAAATTCAGTCTTGGCTATAACGGCACCGTCAACCGCACCAAAGTTTATTTAGGCGACAAAGCTTTTGATAAAACAAAGAGCTGGTGGGGATCTGCCGTGTACGTGAACTTTGATCCTTCTTCAACCTTTGGATTGACGCTTCGTGAAGAATATTTCAGCGACGATAACCAGTTAAAAGTTTACAGTTCTCAGTTAAAAGGCGGTAGTGTGTTAGCGACGACGCTTTCTGCTAACATACGGACCAGCAACCTGATTTTTATACCGGAGGTAAGGTTTGATAAAGCCAGCGAAGCCATTTTTATCAACTCAGACGGGGGTTCAAGAAAATGGGCGGCGAATATTCTGTTTGCTGCTGTTTATCAATTTTAAATCATTACGTCAACCTAAAATAAAAACAAATGAACAAACTCACATTCAGATCTGCAGCACCTTTCTTAGTGCTCGTGGCAGTTGCAGTCGCTTCTCTCTTTGTCCCCACGTTGCCCAACTTTGATGCAGGAAAATATGTTCCTGCGGATATTGCCTGGGTGATTGTGGCAGCAGCACTTGTTTTCCTGATGACGCCAGGCCTCGCGTTCTTTTATGGTGGCATGGTAAACAGGAAAAACGTACTCTCCACAATGATGAAAAGCGTAGTGGCAGCAGGGGTTGTTGGTGTATTATGGGTGGTAGTTGGCTATAGCCTGGCGTTTGGCGATTCAGTGGGAGGTTTTATTGGAAACCCGGGAACACATTTGTTTTTTAAAGACGTTGCCTCGGGCGAACCCTGGAGTTTAGCGCCAACTATTCCAAAATCTTTGTTCTCTGTTTTTCAATTGATGTTTGCCATTATTACACCAGGACTTGTTGTAGGCGCCATTGCAGAAAGAATGCGTTTTGTATCGTATGTTTTATTTACAGTGTTATTTAGTTTGTTGGTGTATGCGCCGTTGGCTCATTGGAGCTGGCATCCTGAAGGCATTTTGTTTAAAATGGGTGCCCTGGATTTTGCCGGTGGAACGGTTGTACATATCTCAGCAGGTTGTGCTGCATTAGCCGGTGCACTGGTTTTAAAAAGAAGAAAGGCACATCTTGATAATGTTGCTCACAGTCCTGCGAACATTCCTTATGTTTTAATTGGTACCGGCCTGCTTTGGTTTGGATGGTTCGGCTTTAATGCTGGTTCTGCATTGGGCGCAAACGCTACTGCGGTTTCTGCCTTTTTTACCACTAATACAGCTGCAGCGGCTGCGGGTTTATCCTGGATGTTTTTTGATGTATTGAGAGGCAAGAAACCCTCGGTTGTCGGTTTTTGCGTGGGTGCCGTTGTTGGTCTGGTTGCCATCACCCCCGGTGCTGGTTATGTAGCCATTCCGCAAAGTATCTTCATCGGCTTCTTTACATCGCTTGTTTCAAACATAGCTGTTTACTTCAAATCCAAGTCATCATTAGATGATACGCTTGATGTATTCCCTTGTCATGGCATTGGTGGTATGGTGGGGATGCTGATGACAGGTGTGTTTGCATCGAAAGCCATTTACGCCGCAGGCAGCGATGGCTGGGCTTACGGTAATTTTACTTTCTTCCTTACACAGTTGAAAGCAATGGCGTTGGCTGTTGGTTACAGCTTTGTCGTATCCTTTGTCATCTTCAAATTCATCAACTTCATAGTACCGCTCCGTGTATCTGACA
>DASVSM010000677.1:0-5448 GCA_036388115.1 Flavisolibacter sp. | reverse complement strand
TATCCGCCACAAATTTTGTGCAGTAAGTTTCTTGTTTCGTTATAAGGGAGAACATAGCTAAAAAACAAATGTAAGCGTTTATGCTACGCAGGCAAATACCCGATTGGAATTTGTGAGTAACAAGTGATTGATGAAGTGCCTGTGTCAGGTTGTTTCAACTAACAAAGGAAGTTGAAGTACCTGTGCCGTGAGTTCTCTTACCCGTTTTAAAAGTGCGGCATCAGTGCCAAGCGATAAGCCATAGGAAGGGATCATGGCTTTTAACTTCGCCTCCCATTCATCAGTTTGGGCTTTTTGCGGGAAACATTTTTTTAAAAGTCCCAACATTATGGACACAGCGGTGGACGCACCGGGAGAAGCGCCAAGCAATGCAGCAATACTTCCATCCGCAGCGGTAACCACCTCTGTACCAAATTCCAGCACACCTCCTTCTTCTTCGTCTTTCTTAATTACCTGCACCCGGTAACCGGCAACAGCCAGTTCCCAGTCCTCTGCCTTGGCAGCCGGATAGTAGCCCTTCAAAGCATCGAGTCGTGCATCCGGCGTGAGCCTCACCTGGTCAATTAAATATTTGGTGAGCGGCAGGTTATGAATGCCTGCACCAAGCATTGCTCTTATGTTCGAAAACTTGATGGACTTGAAAAGATCCAGGAAAGAGCCCCGTTTTAAAAACTTGGTAGTAAAGCCTGCATAAGGACCGAACAGCAACTCACGTTTTCCCTTTATCCAGCGTGTATCCAAATGCGGCACCGACATGGGTGGTGCGCCAACATCAGCCAGGCCGTACACTTTTGCATGGTGCTGTTTTATTACCTCATCATTTGTACACCGAAGCCACTGGCCGCTGACAGGAAAGCCGCCATAGCCCTTCCCTTCCGGTATGCCGCTTTTCAGCAGCAAAGGCAGAGAGCCACCACCGGCGCCAATAAATACAAAAGGACTTCTGATCTTTCTTTTCTGGCCGGTTACATCATCCTTTATTTCCACCTCCCACTTACCGCCGTTTTTATGCAGGTCTTTTACGTCCTGGTTAAAATGCAGGTTTACCCCGTTTGTATTTTTCAGAGAGTCAAAGAGGCACCGGGTTAATGAACCGAAATTGACATCCGTTCCAATGTCCATCTTCGTAGCGGCAACCGGTTTCTTTTCCCTGCCTTCTATCACCAGGGGCATCCATTGGCTGATCTCCTGCGGATCGGTTGAGAACTGCATGCCTTTGAAAAGATGACATTGAGTAAGCGCATCAAAACGTTTTCGCAAATAGGTAACATTCTTTTCGCCCCAAACAAAGCTGCAATGCGGTATCGGGTGAATAAACGAGGAAGGTGGAGTGACAATTTTGTTTTCAACCAGGTAAGCCCAGAACTGTTTGCTTTCTTCAAACGAAGCAGCAATTTTTACGGCTTTGGAAGTATCAATGGTACCGTCTTCTTTTTCCGGTGTATAGTTTAACTCGCAGAAGGCGGAGTGCCCGGTGCCGGCGTTGTTCCAGGCATCGGAGCTTTCGGTGGCGGCAGCATCAAGCTTTTCTACAATGGTGATAGTCCACGATGGTTCCAGTTGTTTTAACAGCATGCCTAATGTTGCGCTCATAATGCCGGCGCCGATGAGTAATACATCCGGTTCATTATTGAAAGATTGTTCTGTGCTCATGGCGGCAAAAACCAAAAATTTATGCCAGTGGGTTCAATAGGCGATAAACAACTGGCAATTAACAATTGGCAAAGAAGACCAACTGCATAAAACTACCTGTTGCTTATTACCCATTGCCAATTGCCCATTCACTCCCGGTATCTTTGCATTTCATTCAAACCGGTGAAACATGTGTGCTGTTACAAAAGATGTGAAACCCAACCTGGTCCTTAGTATTCTTGGAAATAAATGTCCCCGTTGCCGAAGAGGAAATATGTTCAGGGAAACGAATCCTTACCGGTTAAAAACATTTATGCAAATGAATGAGCGCTGCCCGGTATGCAGTCAGCCCTTGGATATGGAGCCCGGCTTTTACTATGGAACAAATATGGTGAGCTATACACTGGCTATTTTATTTTCCGCACTAACGTTTATTCTCTGGTGGGTTACTATCGGTTTCTCTACAAAAGACACCCGCTTTTTTTGGTGGATGGGAATCAACGCGGTGCTACTCATTCTGTTACAGCCGCCATTGATGCGTCTTTCAAGGGCTGTGTGGATTGTGTTTTTTGTTCCTTATAGCGCTAACTGGCAGGAAGGCGATATTGTGGAACCAGAAAGGATAAACAAGGATCAGGCGGGAAACTGGTGACATCACCCCTGCCCCTCTCCAGCAAAGCTGTAGAGGGGAGGCCTTAGCAAAGACACTTGCTTTTGCACGATACTAAAAAGGCTCAATCATTCTTTCTGATTGAGCCTTTTTCTTTTTATGAACCAGAGGCCAGTACTGCTATTAGGCGTCTGTTGCGTCGCACAGCGTGTACGTTCGGAATAGCTATCAGCTATCAGCTTTCAGCCGGTTTCCTAATATAATATCTCTCCCTTGTCCTGCTGACGCAGGAAGCATCTTTGCTAAGTGCTGAGAGAAAAGACAGCGATCATTCACTACTTCTACAATTATACTTCAAACTATAACGCAAAGGTCCCTTGTACCTCGGGATGACAAGGCAAGAAACAAAATGATAGCTGGCAGGTTAAGACTAGAAGATTTAAAATGAAAAGAAGAGAAGCGTTATAAATTATTGACAGATTGAAGCCTGAAAGAAAGCACTGCACAAGCCAGTAGCTGTGCGAGGACCTCCCTCTCCTGATGGAGAGGGTCAGGGGTGAGGTTCCCACTCCGCTTTACAGTTAAAACAGTGATACCGCTTTTCCGGCATGGCGGCATAATCTCCCAGCAAAAATGTTGTGGCTGCGCTCAGCCAGTTGATGGGTTTTCGCATGGTGTTAATGTATTCCACATCATTGCTATTGCACTTGGGACAAACCACCTGCTCCCTTCGCTCTTCTTCAATGGCTTTTAAAATGTAAGTGGCTTTCTGCACCTGTGAAGGATTGACCATCAGTTGTATCCCGCCAATAGCGGTTGTCCAGATGGGCATAATGGTGGTGGTATTTTCATTCTTCAGCCAGCAATCCACGTCTTCGTTTCTCAGGCGGCCGAGAATAATATTCGCATCAATATAATTGTTGAATGACTTTATACAGACAAATTCCATCGTTTTCAAAATACGGAAAAATTATGGAGACACATTACCCTTTATCATCTCCCTGTTATAATAACTTATCAATTCTTTGAGATCAATACGCTGCATACCCTCGTAATTGATGGGCACATTAATGAAGATACCGCCACGACCTGCTTTTGCATTACCGGTGATCCTGATCTTAACATCCGGATTCAACAGGATTCTAGCACTGTTACTTAAAATATCTTTTGCGGACGCCTGCATCCGTAACGGAAATATGGCTGTGTCTTTTGCCGGCAGGGTGATCAATGTATCCAGTGTAGAATGTCCTAAAAACTTATCGTTGAAATAAACATCCATGCTGGCTGATTTTAGTTGCAGGTTATAGCCATTGGGGTTATACAATTTAACATTAGTTGCAAGAATGCTGCTGGCAAGGCTGGCTTTCTCCAACCTGAAATTTTCGTAACCAACATATTGCGGCGGCTGGGGCTTACTGCAACTGCTAAGCACATACAACAATGCAATACCTGCTAAAAATCTTCTTATGTTCATAATTAAAATCTAATCCTTTTTAAACGCACATCGCATACCAAGTTATGCAAGGCAGCTAACAATACTGTGTTAATAGATGAGTTCTTTTCCTTTGGAAATTACTTTCCTTCAATAGTTGTGTTAGCCGCAAGCACAATCCCACGAATATTTTGTTCCAACTGCTTCATACGATAGATACGTTCTTTTGCATCATCATCCCGCTGGTCGGTAGGACAGGTAAAATCATCTACCGAAGCAGTGATCTCCAATCCACTTCTGTGAGCCATCACAAACGTATATGGCCGCCAGCCCCAGCCTACATCTTCCTTTACTGCATTAAGAAACGGGATCAGTTTCCGGTTGAGCAGAAAAGGCCCATAGGTAAAATCAACGTCCTTCTTTATCACTTCTGTACAACAGTTGTTGATCGTTGTTTCCGTCATCTGCTGAAACGCGGGAAAAGTGGCAAATCCTTTTGCCGACCGTGACGCCAGTTGAATGCCCAGTGCTTCATCATTCACTACTTCATCAATCAGTTTTGGCAATGCATCCTGGAAAAAAATTTCCTTGTCAGGTTCCGTATAAAAAACAAAAGGCGCAGTGGTTTCAAAAGCTGCATTAAGACTATTCTTTGCCTGTGCAAATACCCCTTTTTCATTTGCCTTCAGCAGGGTAAAATGAGGAATGTCGTTGATAAATTGAAGAAACGATTCGCTTGAACCACCATCGGTGATGAAGGTGGGAATACGAAGGTTTGCCAGGCTTGCCAAAGAGGCCCGCAAAAGCTTTTCTTCGCTGTCGGTTCTCGCCCAACTGATAGTTGCTATACAGATGTTTTTTTTATCCATAAATCCGGTATGCTGTGAAATTAAATTCCTTTCTTCTTTACACAAAAAACCAAGCAACGGTACGGCATGAATTTTACACAGAAGAAGGCAACGGACAGCAAAATGAAAAAGAACATTTCTTTGAAGGGAAAGGTAGTAGTGATCACGGGTGCATCCAGCGGTGCCGGGCGTGCTGCTGCACTGAAATTCGCCGGGACTGGTGCCCGCGTGGTATTAGCTGCAAGAAGAGAGGATGTACTGAAAGATGTGGCAGATGAATGCAGGGCCCTGGGGGGAGATACTCTTGTTGTTACAACAGATGTAACAGATGCCGGGCAGATGAATACGCTGGCGGCCATGGCACAACACTGGGGTGGCAAAATTGACGTCTGGATCAACAATGCCGGTGTGCTGGCTGCCGGTGCTTTTGACGAAACACCCATCTCCATCCAGGAAAAAGTAATACAAACCAACCTGCTTGGCTACATACACGGAGCACATGCCGTGTTGCCTCATTTTAAAGCGCAGGGGTATGGTACGCTAATCAACAATATTTCCGTTGGCGGCTGGTTTCCCACACCGTACGCTGCTGCTTACAGCGCCTCTAAATTTGGTTTGCGTGGCTTTGGCGAAGCATTGCAGGGCGAGTTGCATCATTACCCTAATATTCATGTCTGCAATTTGTACCCGGCGTTTTTAGATACGCCCGGTATTCAACACGCGGCCAATTTTACAGGAAGGGTTTTACGTCCGGCACCACCTTTTTATAATCCGCAACTCATTGCTGAAGCGATGGTGAAACTGGTTGCAAAACCAAAAAATACGCTTGCCATCAGTAGTGCATCCACTTTCCTCCGTGTAGCCCATGCTTTGTTTCCCGGCTTGTCGCGCCGGATAACGGCCAACGTAATTGAGCTTTACCTGCG
>DASVSM010000676.1:0-9223 GCA_036388115.1 Flavisolibacter sp. | reverse complement strand
GGCAGGTAAATGGACCAAATTACCAACGGGTGTCCTTTGGTAAAGAATTCGAGAACAGGGCTCTGGAAAAGCTGTGCCTGCCCCTTATTGTGAATTTTCTCAAACTTCATGGCTTGTTTGGATTTGGTGGCAAATTTAAGGTTTGAAGCTTTAAGAGCTGAGTTACGCTTCATCATAATTGTTAAAGGAGGCTTTTTCATCGGTCGGCAGGAAGGAAAAAGCAACGGGCAATAGGCAAACAACAGAGAATAGTCAGTTGGCAGCATGCAGCAAGAAAGCGGTTCGTTTTAATGGAAATGTTCAGCCATGCTTCGGCATACTGCGTTCTGTATTCTGTTTTCCTCCTCAATCACTTGTTAAAACGTTTGAAGTTTTGGTTTGCCAACGGGCAGCACCTTATTCGGCCGTATTTTTACCGAGGTGGCAAAGAAGAAAAAAAATATTGTTTTAGAACAGGTTTTGGTGGAGAATTATGCGGCTGAGGGTAAGGCCCTTGCACGCCGGGAAGGCAAAGTGATCTTCATTGAAGGTGCTGTTCCCGGAGATGTAGTGGATGTTCGGCTGGGCAAGAATAAAAAAGATTGGGCCGAAGGCTTTCCGTTACGTTTTCATAGCTATTCAAAGGAGCGGGCAAAGCCTTTTTGCCAGCATTTTGGCGTCTGCGGCGGATGTCAGTGGCAAATGTTGCCTTATGAAAAACAGTTGCAGTACAAACACCAGCAGGTCATGGACAACCTGACGCGGATTGGAAAAGTGCAGTTGCCGGAGTTCTTGCCTATCGTAGGTGCGTCGGAGGATAAATTTTACCGGAATAAGTTAGAGTTCACTTTTAGTACAAAGGAGTTCACACCCAAACCTCCTAAAGGGGAGTTTGCTGATGCACAGCCCACACTAATGCAGAATGAAAACAATGAAATGGCTACGTCGAAAAGCGAGGAACGCAGCACGGACGGCCCTTCCTACCGGGAAGGGTCGGTAATGGGCCGTTCCTTAGGCTTTCACGCCAAAGGTTTCTTCGACAAGATCGTGCAGATTGAAAAGTGCTGGCTGCAGCCGGAACCGCAAAATGCGGTGCGTAATGCTTTGAGAGATTTTGCTTATCAGAAAGGCTACAGCTTCTATGATTTTCGTGCACACAAAGGGTTACTGCGCAATCTTCAGTTTCGCATCTGCACCACAGGCGAGGTAATGGTAAACGTGGTTTTTGGTGAGGATGACAAAAAAAGGCGGAACGAGATCCTCTCCTTCCTGGATAAAAATTTTCCTGACATCACCACGCTTTTGTACACGGTAAATCTGAAATGGAATGATTCGCTTTTCGACCAGGAGCCGATCACCTATAAGGGCAAAGGTTATGTAGAAGAAAAGCTGGAAGACTTTCGTTTCAAGATAGGGCCGAAGTCTTTTTTTCAAACGAATACCAAACAGGGCGAACGGCTTTATCGGATCACTCGTGATTTTGCTGAGCTGGATGGCTCGCAGGTGCTTTATGATCTTTATTGCGGTACCGGAAGTATCGGCATTTTTTGCAGCCGGGGTGCTAAAAAAATTATTGGTGTGGAAGCCATTGATGCGGCGGTGCAGGATGCAAAAGAAAATGCCTTGCTCAACAACATTGACCATGCACAATTTTTTACCGGTGATGTTATTGATGTTTGCAACGATGAATTCTTTCAGACACATGGCAGGCCCGATGTCATCATCACCGATCCGCCGCGGGCAGGCATGCACCAAAAACTGGTAGAAAAGATTTTAGAAATGGAGGCGCCGACAGTGGTGTATGTTAGTTGTAACCCGGCTACACAAGCAAGAGATTTGAACCTACTGGATGCCAGATACGCTGTTACCAAAGTACAGCCGGTAGACATGTTCCCCCATACACATCACATCGAAAATGTTGTTCAGTTAAAAAGAAGATAGTCGTGTAGGGACATGCCACGGGCATGTCCTTAAAACATCAGAACAAAACAAAAAGAAATGAGTGATTTCAGATTTACGAGACCGGATGAGTTTCCGCCCATTGTTAAAAACCTGATCATTATTAATGTATTGGTTTTTCTGGCCCAATTGCTTTTAGACCAGCGATATTTTTTAACGGCCCGCATTGGCTTATGGCCTGTTGAAACTCCATTATTTAGGCCTTACCAGATTGTGACGCACATGTTTAGCCATAGCCCCCGGTCAATAGGTCACATCTTTTTCAACATGTTTGCGCTATGGATGTTCGGCAAAATCTTGGAAAATGTGTGGGGTGGAAAGCGATTTTTGTTATTCTATCTGGCTTGCGGTATTGGCGCAGCAGCTTTGCATCTGTTGGTTGCCCATTTAACAGGAGGTATGGTTCCAGTTGTTGGCGCTTCCGGTGCCGTGATGGGTGTTATTGTAGGCTTTGCCTATTTGTTTCCTAATACAGAAATGTTTATTTTGTTTATACCCTTTCCTATCAAGGCAAAATGGGTGGCAATTGCGTATGTAGCCATTGATCTGTTTAGCGGTATTGCCAATGTTGCTGGCGACAATGTTGCGCATTTTGCTCACCTCGGAGGCGCAATTACCGGATTTATTTTAGTGCTGATTTGGAACAAAAGCGACCGTCGCCGGTTTTATTAATGTGGCAGATAAATTGCTGAATGAAATTTTCTATGAGCTACTATCAACAAAGAAATCAATCAAAACTTTCTATAGGGCAGGATGGGAATACGTTGACCATGTTGCTCGCCATTAACCTGAGTGTTTTTGCCATCCTTGCGTTCATCAAAGTCATTTACTATTTCAGTTTTAGCGAACAGGGAGTAGCACTTTTTGATCAACAGATTTTTAAATGGTTTAGCCTGCCGGCTGATGTAAACGTTTTTATTACCCGCCCCTGGACACTGCTGACCCATATGTTTGTGCATGATACAAAAGGCATCTGGCACATCCTCGGAAACATGATCTGGCTGTGGACGTTCGGCTATATTCTGCAAGACTTGTCCGGAAACAAGAAACTGGTTCCTTTGTATATCTATGGAGGGCTGGCAGGTGCTCTGGCGTATGCTCTCGCCTTCAATCTTATTCCTACCTTAAAAGTAGGTTTGGCGGAGTCCCAGGCTGTTGGTGCTTCGGCTGCAGTAATGGCCATTGCTATTGGGGCTACAACGATGGCGCCGGGGTACCGCATCTTCCCTATGCTTAATGGCGGCATTCCGCTGTGGGTCATTACTATCATTTACCTGATCATTGACATTGCCACTATTCCATACAACAACCCCGGTGGCCACATTGCCCATCTGGGCGGCGCAGCCATGGGTTACTTCTTTGTTTCTGCGCTGCAGCGTGGAAGTGACTGGAGCGGCTGGATGAATAATTTCTTTGACTGGGTCAACAATCTATTTAACCCCGACAAACCTAAAAAAGGCAGTTCTCCTAAAGCAACATTGTACTACAGCAGCAAAGTGCAGCCGTTTAAAAAAGCAAACATTATCACACAGCAACGGATAGATGAAATACTTGATAAAATCTCACAGAAAGGCTATCACTCTTTAACGGACGATGAAAAGGAAATGCTGAAAAGGGCCAGCCAGGAGGACCTGTTGTAGGATTACGATGTAATGAGTTTAAGAGCTGCCTTCTCAAGGCGGCTTTTTTTTATAGAATAAGAATCGATTCTGTACGTTTAAGGAAGAGATACGCTTCTGTGAAGCCAGCGTTTACTATTCACCACTCACTTTTTATATCTTGCAGTAATGGCCGCCACCTACCGTCGCATAACGAAAACTGTTTTTCTTATTCTAAATATCATTGCTGCGATTATTTTTCTGCTATCCTGCCTGGCACCTGTTTTAAATCCTGTTCAATACTGGTACATCTCACTTTTGGGCTTAGGCTTTGGTTTTATCTTGATCACGCTGGTTGCTTTCATCTTTTTTTGGCTCGTTTTTAAACCACGTTTTATGCTGATCTCTCTTTTGCCAATGCTGATCGGCTTCAACAGTATTGCGGCATTCTTTGCCTTCAATACCACCCAAAAATTCAATTACCAGAAAAGCAAAGAGACGCTGCGGGTTGCGCACTGGAACGTAGCCCGGTTTATTGAGTGGCGGCGAAACAATAACAAGGGTAGCCAGACGCGGCTGAAGATGATGGACCAGATCAAAGAGCAGAATGCCGATGTGCTTTGCCTGCAGGAGTTTTTTACTTCCACCGATTCGACCTATTACAACAACCTGGCTTACCTGATGAAGGAAATGGGGTACCATCATTATTCTTACGCCTGGATGAATGACGGCGACCTGCAATGGTTTGGCAACGCCATTTTTTCAAAGCATCCGATTATTGACAGCGGCAAGGTCTATTTCCCGCATTCAAGATTTCCGGAGACGCTGCTTCACGTGGACATCAAATTCGGGAACGATACGATACGGGTGTACACAACGCATCTTCAGTCGCTTAATTTTCAAAAAGAAGATTACGAGAATGTAGAAGAAATTAAAGACAAACAGAAGGATATTCTAAAAAACTCGAAAGGGCTGTTCAGTAAAGTTCGGAGTGCCATGATTGTTAGAAAGGAACAGGTGGAGATTATCAGGGAATTGATTTCCAATGATCCCTATCCTTATATCCTGACCGGCGATTTTAATGATGTGCCGAACTCTTATGCTTATGCTACCATAAAAGGCAACGATCTGCAGGATGTTTTCCTGAAGAAAGGCTTTGGTGTTGGCCGTACGTTCAACAATATTTCTCCCACGTTGCGGATAGATTACATTTTTACCACAAAAGATTTCTCCATCAGGCAGTTTAACCGCATTGCCAAAAACCTTTCCGACCACTATATGCTGGTGGCAGACCTGGAGTTAAAACCCCCAACCCCCTAAAGGGGGCTTACACCGCCTGCTGTTTAAGCTGTTTTATAGATGTAACGCCTCTGACTCCATAAGTCAGGGGCCTTACTATCGTATGGGCCGTTGTGCTATAAACGGTTAAAGCCCTTTAGGGGGTTGGGGGTTTTCCTTTATCTTTGGCGCATCATGATCGCCATTCCTCTGCATACCTGCTGTTGTTGCTGATATTTATTTTCTTTGCTATCCTTTTTTGCGATCACTAATCAATCTATTTATGAGTCTTCGGGTTTATAATTCGTATACGCGGGAAAAAGAAGTTTTTGAATCATTGACGCCTGGCCATGTGGGCATGTACGTGTGCGGGCCGACGGTAAGCGGGGAAAGTCATCTAGGGCATGCCCGTCCTTACATTACGTTCGACGTGGTGTTCCGGTACCTGGTGCATTTGGGGTACAAGGTTCGGTATGTGCGCAACATTACCGATGCCGGCCATTTTGAAGAAGAAGGCCGTGAAGCAGAGGATAAGATCGCCAAAAAAGCACAGATAGAAAAGCTGGAGCCCATGGAGCTGGTGCAGAAATATACCAACCTCTATCATTGGGCAATGAAAAAGTTCAACTGCCTTGAGCCCAGCATTGAGCCAACGGCAACGGGTCATATTGTTGAGCAGATTGGGATGATAGAAGAGATCATTAAAGCAGGTTACGCCTACGAGGTGAACGGGAGTGTGTATTTTGATGTAAAAAAATATGCAGCCAGCCATGAATATGGAAAGCTAAGCGGAAGAATACTTGATGACCTGCTGGAAACGACCAGGGACCTGGAGGGGCAGGACGAAAAAAAGGACAGGGCCGATTTTGCCTTGTGGAAGGCTGCGCCGCCGGAACACATCATGCGTTGGAGAAGCCCGTGGGGTGAAGGTTTCCCTGGCTGGCACATTGAATGTTCGGCCATGGCGACAAAATACCTGGGAGCCCGGTTTGATATTCATGGCGGGGGCATGGACCTACAGTTCCCCCACCATGAAAGTGAAATTGCACAGAGTACGATCTGCAACCACAGTGCGCCTGTCCGTTATTGGATGCATAATAACATGATCACCATCAATGGGCGCAAGATGGGAAAGAGCTATAACAATGTGATCAGACTGACGGAAATGTTTAGCGGTAATCACTCGTTGCTGGAAAAGGCCTATTCACCAATGACGATCCGCTTTTTTATTTTGCAAACGCACTACCGCAGTACGCTTGATTTTGGCAACGAAGCACTGCTGGCCGCAGAAAAAGGTTTGCGCAGGCTGATGGATGCGTATGAATGGCTGAAGCAATTAACTGTAAGCAACGGGCAAGCGGCAACAGCAACAGATAAAGCGCTGGATGAAAAAGTAGTGAAACTGGTGGCTGAATTTGAGGAGTTTATCAATGATGATTTCAACACAGCTAAAGTGTTGGCAAACATGTTTGAGTTAGTGCCGGTGATCAATTCCATTAAAGACAAGCAGATTGCTTCTTCCGCACTTGCGTCTGAAACCATTCAACTGCTGCAAACCCAAATGAAAACCTATGTAGAAGACATTTTGGGATTACAGAGTGAAACCGAAGGTGAAACAGACAAATTAAAAGGCGTGATGGACGTATTGATTACACTGCGCAAAGAAGCCCGTGCCAATAAGAACTGGGCTTTGTCAGATAAGATACGCAACCAACTGGGAGAAATCGGTATTCAGTTGAAGGATGAAAAGGATGGCGGGATGAGCTGGACGATCTGAGCGGCCTCACCCCAGCCCTCTCCTGCATAGCAGTAGAGGGAGCGCCATTCACAGACACTGGCTTACGCAGTGTTTTCATTCTTCACTCAATCATTGAATATTTACCAACATCATTAGCTGCCGTGAGCGGGGTCTTGCAGCGCCTTATTCCGTATTAGCTTGATGAATCTATGTTCTGTAAAGAAGGCTAAACGGAATAGAGCGCCAGCAGTAACTTGTATCGGAAGCATCAGAAAAACCATACGATGGTAAATACTGCAGTGAAGTAAATAACGAAAGAGAAGAACTGAGCACGGAATGAAAGCCATTAACCAGTAAAGACTGACCCTTGTGCGCAGGCCCGGACGGGCACGCGGAGCGATTGCGCCGTCCTTGAATTTTGGGCTCACCTTTTGTTTCAAGACAAAAGGTGGAAAGGAAATACCGAAACCTGTAAGAAAAAGATGCTTCTCGCGTTAGCATGGGAAGCAAAAGCGTTAATGCTGGCAAGAGTGCAAAAGTTAAAGGGCTCATTGCTCAATGCTGTTTTGAACCATGAACGGAGCGTCGCAAGAGAAGCTTCATAGCAATACTAGCCTCTGTTCATAAAAGGAAAAACCCCCAATCAAAAAGATTATTGAGACTATAAAAGTATCTCCTAAGAGCAAGCATTGCATCCCGTAACTTCCTCTACGGAGAGATTTGTGAGGTGGTCAGGGTAAAGCCTTCCGGCAGATTGATTGATCACCTTTATCTCAATCACTAAAATCGTATGCGAACCGTCTTTCGCACTCTTCCTGTAATATCCCTTTTCAATTCGATACCGCTATTCGGAATTCACAATTACTTTTATCCAATGAGCTACATCGAGCACCTTTCCAAAGACAGCAAACTCCGGAAAATTTTGGCCGAACAGGATGCGGTAGAACTCACGCAACGGAAAAATATCCCCTTGCGGCTCTGTGCGTCCATCATGAGCCAGCAACTTTCCACCAAAGTGGCCAAGGTGATCTTCCATCGCTTTTTAGAATTATATGGCAGCAAAGAGCCTACGCCACAGCAAATCGCAGATACTCCTTTTGAAACGCTAAGGGCCATCGGCCTGAGCAATGCCAAAACCCAGTATGTTTTAAACGTGGCGCAATTTGCCATTGAGCAGAAACTGGATGACAAGAAGATAAGGAAGATGAGCAACGAAGAGATCATTTCCCTGCTGACCCAAATTAAAGGCGTAGGCCAGTGGACGGTGGAGATGCTGCTGATGTTTACGCTAGGGCGGGAGGATGTTTTTGCCGTAGATGATTACGGCATCCAGTCCGCCATGAAAAAGCTCTACAAGCTCGACTACAGCAACAAAAAAGAATTCAGGGAGAAAATAAAAATGATCGCAGCCAAATGGTCGCCGTACAGGACCTATGCCTGCTTGCATTTATGGCAATGGAAGGATGAGGCACAATAGGCAATTGGCAATGAACAACAAGCAACAAACCCCGTAATCTGAAGGCTTTTCATTTGCCATCTACTTGTCTGCTGATTGCTTATTAAATGACGGATTGCCAATTTTTTCCCAAAGCCTTGCATCCTGCCCTCTCTTCCCTACATTTGTCTTTCATGGAATACAATACTACAAGGAATCATTTGACCATGCGTGAGTATGGCCGCCATATTCAAAAGATGGTGGAGCATTTAATGACCATTGAAGATAAAGAGCGCCGCCAGCGCAATGCCTATGCGGTGATCGAGCTCATGGGGTTTTTAAATCCTCACTTAAAAAACGTCGAAGACTTTCGCCATAAGTTATGGGATCATTTGTTTTACGTGTCCGATTTCAAACTGGACGTGGATTCTCCTTATCCCATTCCCCAGAAAGAAACGTACAAGGCAAAGCCAGGGCCATTGCCGTATCCGAAGCGGTATCCCAAGTACTCTCACCTGGGCAAGAACCTGGAGTTGGTCATCAACAAGGCATTGGGCGAAGAAGTTCCGGAGAAACGCCAGGGATTTGCCAACGCAATTGCCTATTACATGAAGCTGGCTTACACCAACTGGCACAAGGATACCGTGCATGATGATAACATCCAGAGCGAGTTGAGTTCCATTACCCAGGGACAATTGGAATTTACCAATACGCCTTATGTAAAAGCGTACCGCATGCAACAGGATACCCGTGATACCCGTGGTGGTTACGGCCGTCAGCAGCAACGGGGCAAGTTTCAGCAGCGCGGCGGTGGCAATAACGGCGGGCAGCGCAATGATAACCGAAACGACAACCGTAACAATAACCGCCATAATAACGGGAAGAAGCGTTTTAAATAATCCCCTTGTCCTCTGAAGGAGAGACTTAGGTGGAAGAAGTTTTTACGTCTTTCAATCATCATAAAAGAAAAGCTGGTTAGGCTATAATCAGCTTTTCTTTTTTTATTTGACTTTTGTTTGTAGTACCATTGTACGCTTTGAATTCTATTCAACGCACCGGCAAATCCAACACATTTTCTTTAAGGCAACAAAGAGATGGAAAAGTCTCTGCCACCTAAGTCTCGCCTTTAGCGGGACAGGGGTTTAGGGACAGGGGGATTTAACAATCCCATTTGATTTTTACGCCTAATTTGCTTCTCCAAACTGCCCTCCTGATTTGCTTTATTGATAGAACTAT
>DASVSM010000675.1:0-9538 GCA_036388115.1 Flavisolibacter sp. | reverse complement strand
CAACGCGTTTCAGTTCGATGGTTTTTCCTGCGCTCATAGTAATTGATCAAAAGGTCATTGAAGTTAACGTTAGCAATTGCCAGTTTGCAGTTTGCAGTTTGCACCTCTATTGCTGATGGCCAACGGCCGGCCTGCTATTTTTTGTAGCAGCCTTGGTTAACTTCTGTAAGATAAAACCGCCTTCTGTTACAGGAACATGAAGGCGGAATTGTATAAGTTCTAAAGCAAGAACGGTGGCTTACTTTGCGTGTTCTTCAAGGTAAGAAACAGCTTGTCCAACAGTGGTGATTGTTTCAGCTTGTTCATCCGGGATGGAAATGTTGAATTCTTTCTCGAATTCCATGATCAATTCAACGGTGTCCAAAGAGTCGGCGCCCAGGTCATTGGTGAAAGAAGCCTCATTGTTTACTTCTGCTTCGTCTACGCCCAGTTTATCTACGATAATCTTTTTTACTCTTGCTGCAATGTCTGACATGATTGTAAAATTTGGTTATAGTGGTGCAAAAATATAGGTTTTTGTATTAAAACAACTTTCTCCTGAAAAGCTTTGAAAGCCCGTTTTGAAAAACCGTTTTCAAAAAAAAGGCAGAACCAAAAAGCGAATTGGCTGTGTGTTGCGATATTTGTAATATTGACCCACTTCAACCAAACCATTCATGGCCTTAAAGATTGTTGATCACGGATCGGAAGAGTACAAGCAGATGCTGAAGCTGCGTGACGAGGTTTTGCGTAAGCCGCTGGGATTGCATTTCTCACCCGAAGAACTGGAACAAGAAAAAGAGCATATGCACATGGCAGCTTATGAAGACGACCAGATACTGGGGTGCTGCATGCTGGTGAAAGAAGGAGAGGATACCGTGCGCCTCCGGCAGATGGCCGTGGTGAACGATGTGCAGGGGAAAGGAATCGGCCGTGCACTGATGCAGTTTGCCGAGAACCTGGCCAGGGACCGGGGTTACAAACGCATAACCATGCATGCCCGCAAAGCTGCCGTTGGGTTCTATGAAAGGTTGGGGTATAGAAAAGTTGGAGAAGAATTTGACGAAATTACCATCCCGCATATTGTGATGGAGAAGGGGTTGTGAGGCAGTTAATAAGTTAATAGGTTACTATGTTTATACGTCGGCTTACGTACCAATTAACTTATTAACGAATTAACTATTTTACGCCATTCCGCCAAACAAACTTCCTGACGCACCATGCAACGGTGGTGTCTTTCCTAAATGATCATACGCCTTTCTTGTGACTTCCCTTCCTCTTGGCGTACGCATAATGAATCCTTCCTGTATCAAAAATGGCTCATACACTTCCTCCAGTGTTCCTGCTTCTTCCCCTACTGCTGTGGCAATAGTGGTTAATCCAACAGGGCCGCCTTTAAATTTTTCAATGATGGCCGCAAGAATGCGATTATCCATGTCATCCAGCCCGTGCTCGTCTACGTTTAAGGCACGAAGTGCATGTTTGGTAATACCCATATCAATGGTGCTGTCGTTCAGTACCTGTGCAAAATCACGTACACGGCGAAGCAAACCATTAGCAATACGCGGGGTGCCACGGCTCCTGCGGGCAATTTCACCGGCTGCCTCTGAAGAAATCTCTACATTTAAAATGTTGGCTGCACGAAGAATGATTTTCTTCAGCGTCTCCATGTCATAATATTCCAGCCGCGACTTGATGGCAAAACGGGAAAGCAACGGTGCTGTAAGCAAGCCACTTCTGGTGGTTGCGCCAATCAGGGTGAATGGATTTAGATTGATCTGGATGCTCCTTGCGTTGGGACCACTATCGATCATAATATCGATCTTGTAATCTTCCATGGCAGAATACAGGTATTCTTCCACCACATTGCTCAGGCGGTGGATTTCATCAATAAACAGAACATCATTTGGCTGCAACCCTGTTAATAAACCGGCAAGGTCTCCGGGTTTTTCAATCACCGGACCGGAGGTTTCTTTAATGTTCACACCCAACTCATTTGCCACAATTCTCGACAAAGTAGTCTTACCCAAACCGGGAGGGCCATGAAAAAGCACATGGTCCAAAGCTTCACCACGGATCTTGGCGGCCTTTATGAATATGCGGATGTTTTCAATGATTTGCGGCTGACCGGAAAACTCTTCCATCTGCTGCGGACGGATGCCGTTTTCAAACTCTTTTTCTACAGGTGACAGCCCATCTTTCCCGGCTGTTAAATTTGGATTCGACATGTTGTAAATGTACAAAAATGACCTTGGTTGAGATGTTAACAAGCCCTTTAAAAAGCAGGTTTTTTACTGTCTGGAAAATGGCCGCCACGCAGTTTCCTGTTGCTAGAGGCTTTTTCACCGAGGCCCTGTTGAGCCATGCATTTCTCATGTTTGGGTCTCCTGTCACCGCCTTTGAAAAATTCACCAAGGCTTTTTCATACTTCCCTTGCTTATACTAAATAATACCCCTGTTAAAATATATCAACACATACCTCGGATTAATGGAGATGGCTTTAGAGAAAATATATTACCTACCGCTTCTTTGAATTTTCCGTCATAACAGAAATGCCTAGTTGGCGGTACGCAATGAGCAACTGCAGGCAACACTTGACTTTATAACAATCAATCTCCGGCATTCCTTAACCAACCTGATTTTAAAACAGGCAGAATGACCGCTGATCAAAATCGGTGCAAATCAGGGTTTTTTTTCTTCATCTTTCTGCAGAACAGCCCTTGTTACGGGCAGGCATTGCGGATAGTATTCTGCAATGGCTTTTATTAATTGCTCACGCAGGTAACAACGCAGGTCAAACACCTGGCCCGAACTGCCGGCACTTACCAGCGCTCTTATCTCCATCACGTCCTGTTTCAACTCTGTCACTACTATAGAAGCAGTTCGGCCGTCCCACAGAGGATGGCCTTGCACTAACCGCCGGAACTCGGCCCGCAGCCAGTCAATGGGCAGACTATAATCTGAATAAATGAAAACGGTACCGTGCATGGCCGACGTGCTTCTTGTCCAGTTCTCGAATGGCTGTTCAATAAAATAATTGATTGGTAGGATCAGTCTCCTTTCATCCCACACTTTCACTACAACGTAGGTCAGCGTAATTTCTTCAATGGTACCAAATTCATCTTTCACCACTACTTCGTCATCAATGCGTATCGGTTGGGTAAAAGCAATCTGAAAACCTGCCAGCAAATTCCCTAATGAACGTTGCGCAGCAAAGCCAATGATGATACCACCGACACCAACACCCGTGAGTAACCCCGTTCCCAGTTTTCGCATGGTGTCGAACGTGAGCAACACTGCACCGGTTGTAAGCAACAGAATGATAATGATAATCACCCTGCGGATGTACATGAGCTGTGTCAGCAACCTGCGCTGACGCAGGTTATCAGGTACGCTGCGTATATCAACTTTGTTGTGGATGAAGTCCTGCACCACTCTTACAGCCCTGGTAAGTATCCAGGCAAAGCTTACAATTAAGGCAATCTCCACTGCATGACCAATACGCCCCATAATGGCTGCGTCAAATTTTAAAACAGGTAGAAAAAGATTGAGAATAAACAGGGGAATGAAAAAGCTGAGCGGCTTTATCAGGTGTCTGAAAAAAGCCCGTTTCAGCACAAATCCACTGGCATGCGTTTGTTTTTTTATGATGAATGACAAAACAAGGTTGATGACAAGCCCTAACAAGATGGCAGCCCCAAAAAGGAGAAGGTTCCATAGATATGGATGCAAGCGCCATTTTTGTAATAATTCCGTTACATATTCCTGCATGCAGCAGCAGCATCAAATTTTATACTGATCTAAAACGCATCTGATACCGGACAGGCACAATTTTTACAACCATAGCGTTATTCAATAACGTGTAAACAAAATACATCATGGCTATTCATAAAGGAACCGAACTGAATAATATCAATGAAACCTGGAACCAGAACGAACGAATGAGGGAAGGGAATGATAACATGGGCACTACAAATGTTGAGGATACTGCAGGCACCGGTAGCGAACTCGATCAAACCATTAAAGAAGAAGCAAGAGAATATGATAACGCTAATAAAGAGGAAAGAGTGCTGGACGGTGAAAGAGCAACAGTGAATGACAATCCTGATAACATCGAAACAATGAAATGAAACCAACGCTTATACGCATTAGTGGTGCGTTTTTATCCGTCATTTTCAGTTCCTGCAGCGCTGCAGGTGATCATTCAAGGGCAAAAGACAGTACGAAGATGCCTTCTGCCTTTGATAGCATGAAAACCCCGGTACATCCTGGTATCGTGGATAGCACCGGAACACCACAAACACATGAATGAATGTTTTCTGAAACAGCGAAACTCTCTTTTTATGTCATCCTCTGTTGTCCATACGTCAGGTAAAAACCGCCGTTGCTCAATTTTGGCTTATTTCTGCTTCCTTTGCGGCTAACATTTGCAAATGAGAAAGACCTGCGTGCTTGCAGCCCTGGTGGTTTTGCTTTTTACCACTGCCCAAAGTCAAAAGAACGACTCCATCGTTCGCAAAAAATATGTCACCAAACCGCTTTCCGGCGAAATAACGCTTGATGGCATTCCATCCGAAGAAGTATGGAATACAGTAGAATGGGGCGGCGATTTTATTCAATACCAGCCGGCAGAAGGCAAGCCGCCTTCCTTTCCTTCAAACTTTAAAATTCTCTACGATGAAAAATATCTCTATGTAGCCTACCGCTGCTTCGATCCGTCGCCTGATTCCATTATCCGGCGCATGAGCCGGCGGGATGAGTTTCCCGGCGACTGGATGGAGATCAACATTGACAGCTATCACGATCTGCGAACCGCGTTTTCTTTTACCCTTTCTGTATCCGGTGTACGCGGCGACGAATTTGTATCGAACGATGGCAACAACTGGGACGGAAGCTGGAACCCGATCTGGTATGCAAAAGCACATGTGGATAGCCAGGGCTGGACAGGTGAAGTAAAGATTCCTTTCAGCCAGTTGCGTTATGGGTCTGAAAAAGAAAAAGTATGGGGCATACAGGTGCACCGCCGTCTTTTTAGAAAAGAAGAACGCTCCACCTGGCAACATATTCCGCAAAACTCCGGCGTGTGGGTAAGCCGGTTTGGTGAGTTGCATGGATTAAAGAATATACCAATGCACCAGCAGGTAGAAATTGCCCCTTATGTTACCGCACAGTTGGACAAATACAAAAAAGTGGAAGGCAACCCTTTTGCGAAAGGAAAGGATAGCAAAATATCGGCAGGGCTGGATGGAAAGTATGCCGTAACAAATGACCTTATCCTTGACTTCACCATCAATCCCGACTTTGGGCAGGTAGAAGCCGATCCGTCGCAGGTACGCATTGATGGCTTCCAGAATTTTTTCCAGGAGCGAAGGCCCTTCTTTATTGAAAGCCGCAACATCTTCGATTACCAGCTTACGGGTTCTGCTGCCGGTGGCGATTATGATTCCGATCTTCTTTTCTATTCACGCCGTGTTGGTAGTTCTCCGCATGGTTATCCGGCTGTTGCTAATGGCGAATATGTCGATTATCCGCAGAACACCTCTATTCTTGGCGCAGCCAAATTCAGCGGCAAAACAAGAAAGGGATGGAGCATTGGCGTGCTGGAAAGTGTAACGCAACGGGAGATGGCCACCATCGACAAAGGCGGCCAGCGCCGGCAGGAACTGGTAGAGCCGCTTACCAACTATTTTGTGGGGCGGTTGCAGAAAGATATCAAATCGGGCAACACTGTTATTGGCGGCATTTTTACGGCAGTTAACCGTGAAAAAGGTTTGAATGACATCCTGCACAGAAGCGCTTACTCCGGCGGGCTTGACTTTCTGCACCAGTGGAAGAACCGTAACTATTACATTCGGGGCAACGTTGTCTTCAGCAATGTACAGGGAAGCAAAGAAGCCATCCTGAATACGCAAACCGCTTTCGAACACCTGTTTCAACGGCCTAACGCTACCGAGCTGTCTGTCGATTCGGCCCGCACATCGCTCAGTGGCATGGGTGGCACGTTCCGCTTTGGAAAAAGCGGCGGCCCTTCGGGAAAACAAGGACAGGTGTTCCGGTTTGAGACCGGCATTACTTTACGTTCACCCGGATTGGAACTGAACGATATCGGCTTTATGCTTACCTCGAACGAGATCAACCATTTTACCTGGGCAGGATTGCATTTTCAGCGGTCGTTTTCCATTTTCCGTTCGTTGCGCATCAACTACAACCACTGGTCGCGGTGGGACTATAGCGGACAGTTTTTATTCCAGGCATTTAATACGAACTCTCATGCACAGTTTCAAAATAATTGGCAGGCAGGCACCGGGTACACCTGGAATCCATACGATGTTTCAAACAATGCACTGCGTGGGGCTTCTTCTCTCCGCAGACCAACCGGATCGGGAGCAAATTTTTACGTAGTAAGCGATAGCCGCAAAAAATTGTACGCCAGTGTTGAACTTGGTGGCTTCTAGGGATCCAACAAAGAGATGGGTGACAAGAACATCAGCACGTCAGTTACCTTACAACCAATTGATGCATTACGAATCAGCCTGAGCGGCAGTTATAGTTATTACTTCCGTAAGCAGGACCAGTTTGTCAGCAATGTAAATTACAATAATGTTCTCCGCAGTGTTGTAGGCGAAGTGAAACAAAAGACGGTTCGTTTTACCGGCCGTGTTACATATAACATCACACCCGACCTGACCCTGCAGTATTATGGGCAGCCTTTTATTACCCGCCCGTTGTACAGCAATTTTGCTTATGTATCCAACCCGCTGGCGAAACAGTACAACGACAGGTTTACTGTTTACCAGCCCAACCAAATCAGGAATGATAATGGCGCTTTCCTTGTTGATGAGAACAGTGATGGTGTAACAGACTATTCATTCTCAAAACCCGATTTTAATTTCGTGCAGTTCCGTTCCAACCTGGTAATGCGCTGGGAATACAAACCGGGTTCTGAATTTTACCTGGTATGGTCGCAGAGCAACACGGCTGATGCGTTTAATGAACTCGACACGCCAATTTTCAGCAGTTTGTTCAACAATGCTTTTGCCGAACAATCGAGGAATAGTTTTTTGGTAAAGTGCACCTACCGGTTTTTGCGGTAATCAAAACAGTTCATTAAAAAAACAAAGGCCACGTGTTAACACGTGGCCTTTGTTTTTATGACACTTACTTATTGGTACGATAGTTATGAATTGAAAAGAAACAAATGTTGAAGAAGCAGCAAACACCTCTGCCGAAAGAGCTGAAGGGAATGGAATTTTTAGCCAGGTGGATGGATGCAAAATTCAGGATCCCCGGTACCGATTTCCGCTTTGGCCTCGATGGTTTATTAGGACTGATTCCCGGCGTGGGCGATCTTTCTACTTTTGCTGTTTCGGGTTACCTCGTGTTGCTGATGGCAAGAAATGGCGCCAGTGGTTACGTGCTGGCCAGAATGATCTTAAATATTGTGATTGATGCCGCGTTGGGTGCCATTCCCTTGATCGGCGACTTGTTTGACTTTGTGCACAAAGCAAACGTGAAGAACATGAAACTTATGCAACAGTATTATACCGAAGGCCGCTACAGGGGCAGTGCCTGGAAAGTCATTGTACCGGTGATGATCGTTTTAGGACTGATACTCACAGGCATCATCTGGCTGTTTTACCGTTTAATCAGTTCGCTGTTTTAACCATGCGCCAATAACAGTTCAACAGCTTTTCCGGCTGCATCAATACGGCAGAATACTGCACAACAAACGAAGTTTATTTACGTACTGTTTGTCCCTATCTTTAAGCACACCTAATAACACTTTGTATGAACAAGAAACTTTTGACATTTTCTTTCCTGCTGGCCATGTTTGTAACAGCCACCGCATGGGGCCAGGAAAAAGCAAGTCCGGCAGCTACTGCCACCGGAAAAGCCGGCGATGCAACGATTACCATCAGCTATAGCAGTCCGGCTGTAAAAGGCCGCAAGATCTGGGGCGAACTGGTGCCATACAACAAGGTCTGGCGTGCCGGGGCCAACGGGGCCACTGTTTTTGAAACCGACAAAGCCATTAAGGTAGAAGGCAAAGAACTGCCTGCCGGCAAATACAGTTTGTTTGCCACACCCGGCGAAAACGAATGGCAGTTCATTTTTAATTCCGAAACGGGTCAGTGGGGCGTTAAAGGTGGCCAGGCTAACCGCGATGCAGCAAAAGATGTACTAACGGTTACGGTAAAGCCAACGGCATCATCTACCATGAATGAAAGATTGCTATATGAAGTAACAGGAAAAGGTTTTTCGTTGAAGTGGGAAAATCTGGAAGTGCCGGTAGCAATAAAGTAAAATTGATGATTCTTTATACAAACAGCCTGAGTTTCTCAGGCTGTTTGTATAAATATTAGAGCCGGTTAAAGTCGGCAGATCATCTTCCGTTTCTTTTCAGGCTTGCTTCAACCATTTTTCATTTTAAACGCAAGACAGCTTACAAGCTTTACATGTTTTTATCTTTCTCGCTGTCTGCTTCTTCTTTTGTTTCGTCAGTGTCAAAGGAGTCACCGGTGTTATGCATCATTGATGAAATGGGGCCTTTCATATTCTCCTGAGGATCGGTGGTATGCAATGTTTCCGAATCAGGCTTTGGTGTAATGTTTTCGCTATTGCTTTCCCCGTTGTTTTTGTCTCTGTCGTTATTCATGAGCTTTGTTTCTGAACAGTAAGCAAATTACCGGCCACGCAGTTCTGTTTCCATGATCACGACGCACCCGTTTAAGTACATGCATTCCAGCTTAGCGGAGATTAATTTTTACCTGGATGAAGTTGTTAATCCTTTACTTCGATCCATACCGGTGCATGGTCACTTGTTTTTTCCCACCCCCGAACCTGTTTGTCAACACCTGCGGCAAGCAATCTTTTTTCCAGTTGCTTGTTCAACAAAAAATGATCGATGCGCAAACCTGCATTGCGGCCGTAAGCGTTGCGGAAGTAATCCCAAAAAGTATAAATCGTTTCATCGGGATGAAGCTTTCGAATGGCATCGGTCCAACCCTGCGCCAATATGTTTTTAAATGCTTCGCGGGACTCCGGACGAAACAAGGCATCTTCTACCCAGCGCTCCGGTTTGTACGCATCTTTTTCCGTTGGGATCACGTTATAATCGCCTGTCAGTACCACGGGTTTATCTTCTTTCAATAAACTGCTGGTGTGTTGGGCAAACCGCTCCATCCATTTGAGCTTGTAGTCAAATTTTGGCCCCGGTGCCGGATTGCCGTTGGGCAAATACAGACAGCCAATCACCACACCGTTTATTTCCGCTTCAATGTAGCGGCTTTGCAGGTCTTCGTCGTCACCGGCTATTCCTTTTTGTCTTTCTTGCGGCTCTCCTATTCTGGAAAGAATAGCAACGCCGTTCCAGCTTTTTTGTCCGTGCCAGATAGCTGTGTAACCCGCCTCATTAATTGCTTCTTCGGGAAATTTTTCCTGCGGCGCTTTTAGCTCCTGCAGGCAGGCAACATCAGGTGTTGTTTCGTTCAGCCAGCGAAGCAGCACTGGTAATCTTGCCGTGATGCCATTAACATTATAGGTAGCAATTTTCATAACC
>DASVSM010000674.1:0-4406 GCA_036388115.1 Flavisolibacter sp. | reverse complement strand
ATATGCCGCCATTCGCCACTGGTTTTCAACCGCTGCAAAACCTGAATGCCATTTTCAGGTGCTGAATCAAAATCAACCAGGATAAGGTTTGGCTTTGTTGTTTGGAGTGCTGAAAACAGATCATGGCTCCGCGTATAAAATTTAATCTTCACATTGTACGGCAGACCATTCAACACTTCTTCGGTTAAATAATGGTCATCCGAATCGTCTTCAAGCATGGCAACATGTAGTTCGTTTTTTGGCATAATACGTAAAGGTAAAAACTTGTTGCCTGTAATTTTTACAAACAAAAAAGGCTCTCAGATGAGAGCCTTTAAAAAAATGTTACGTAATCAGAACCCGGCTTTAGGGGCATTGATGCTGTTGCCAACCCTGGTCTTGTTCACATTTTCATTTCCTAAATTCTCCAAGATCCAGTTTGTCATTTTACCCCACAGGTGGTAAGATGTGTTGTCTGGCCCGCCACTAATTCCGTGGTTCTTGTCGGGATAATACATGGTTTCAAAATCAACATTGGCCTTTACCAATGCTTTGATCATTTGTGCACTATTCTGGAAATGCACGTTATCGTCGGCCGTGCCATGGATCAATAAATACTTACCACGGATCTTATCAACATGATTGATCGGTGAATTGTCATCGTAACCTTTTGGATTTTCCTGCGGTGTACGCATAAAACGCTCGGTGTAGATATTATCGTAATAGCGCCAGGACGTAACCGGTGCAACTGCAACAGCTCCCGTGAATACATCAGCCCCTTTGGTAATGGCCAATGAACTCATAAAGCCACCGTAACTCCATCCCCAGTGACCAACGTTGTTCGTGTCAACAAAGTTCAGCCTGCCTAACCATTTGGCTGCGTCGATCTGGTCCTCAATTTCAAATTTGCCCAACTGCAAATAGGTTTTCTTTTTGAACTCCTCGCCACGATAACCGGTACCGGTGTTGTCAACCGAAACAACGATGAACCCTTTTTGGGCCAGCATTTGGTGCCACATGGAGGTTGCACCAAAGCGGTTAGCCACCTGCTGCGATCCGGGGCCACCGTAATTGCAAAACAGAACAGGATATTTTTTATTCGGATCAAAATTGGCAGGCTTCAGCATCCAGCCATTCAGCGTATCGCCTTTGCTGTTTGGCACACGAATGAATTCTGATTTCCCCAGGCCATACTGTTCAATCACACCTTTCAGTTTTGTATTCTCGTTAACTACTTTGTTCTTTACTGCTGTGATGTTGCTGCCGGCTTTTTGCAGGTCGTAAAGGGTTACCGTTTGCGGTGTGTTGATGTTTGAATAGTAATCCTGGAACTTCGTATAGTCGCTGTTTAATTCAACGCGATGCCAGCCGCTTCCTGTGGTAAGTTGCGTTGTTTTCTTTCCATCAAAATCGGTTACAAAAAGATTGCGGTCCATTGGTGTTGGATAAGCCACCGTATAATAAATCAGCCGGTTCGCCTCGTCCACACCATTCACATCCGATACATCAGCTTTTATTTTGGTAATTTCTGTTTTTGTTTTGCCATCCAGGCTGTATAAATACAAGCGGTACCAGCCATTCATTTCAGAACCAAATACGAAATGTTTGCCGTCTTTTAAAAACCACCAGTCGTCATTGATGTCAACATAGTATTTGTTCTTTTCCTCGTAAAGGGTTGTGGCGTTGCCTGTATTTGCATCCGTCATCAAAAGCTTTAACTGGTTCTGCAGGCGGTTCATCCAATAAACAATAAGCTTATTGCCTGCAGTGGTCCATTTAATACGGGGAATGTAAATGTCGCCCTGCTCGTATTTGGCAGGCACTGTTTTGCCATTGGCTACATTGTAAATGTGAATGGATACAACAGAATTGCTATCGCCTGCTTTGGGATATTTATAGCGGTAGTCTTTGTTATGACTGTCGTCGAAGATGGTCATGTTGAACTCTTTTACGGGCCGCTCATCAAACTTGTAATAAGCGAGGTAAGCACCATCGGGGCTCCATTGGTAAGCCTGGCTGAAGGAGAATTCTTCTTCGTAAACCCAGTCGGCATTACCATTAATAAAATGGTTCCATTTGCCATCGGTTGTAACGGCTGCTGATTTGCCTGCGGCGATATCAAAAAGATAAAGGTTATTGTCAAACACATAGGCCAGTTTCTTTCCATCAGGAGAGAATGTCGGGTGCAGGACCTTTCCCTTGTTCAGCGGTACTGTTTTTTTTGTGACTACATCGTAGAGATGAACGGTAGCCTTTGAAGAACGGCGGTAGATCGGTTCTTTGCCGGTAAAGAAGAGGATGCGTTTTTTGTCGGCACTCACTTCGTAATCATCGGACTTGATTGTTTTTCCGGAGCCGTCTTTAATGTCTTTGGGGTCAAACAGCGAACTGTTGTCTTCGGCTGCAAAGCCCCGAACCGGTTCGCTGCGAAAAGTTCCTTTCTGGTAGATGTCTTCAAGAGTAATCTGTTTGTTCTGCGCAATCGTTAACAGGGGCAGGACAAGGAGTAGCAATAAAATTTGCCTCATGTCTAAAGTCATTTAAGCTTTAAAAATAGTGTAATCGGCTGTTGATTTTGGCAGGGCAGGCATTATAGGGTAATTTTTAAAACTTCTTTGGCGTGGAATCTCACAGCGGTTAATCACCAACCTTTTCCGTTTAATGATGAAAAGCATGAAGGACGCAGTAAAGAAAGCAGCAGATATGGCCAATAACCAGAATGATTTTGCAGGCCAGGCATTTCAAGTCTCTTCTTCTGGCCGTGTCGAAGCGGTGAAAATGAAAGTGGTGATGCTTACCATCTTCCGGCTGAAGGGGTGATTTTTCTTCGTGGGCTAAGGGAGAATGTGAGTTCAAGGGATGTTCGGGAAGGGGGAACTCAACGGGGCTGTTTACGGCTTCTGTATATTCAAAGCTGGTCATTGCAATGGTGTTGCTTTCGTTTTTACGGGTTGCAGAAATGGAAGAAATAGAGGTAGTGAGCATCAGTGAAACCAGCAGCAGGAGGAAGAATTTTGTGTTCATGATCAGTGATTTTGATAACACAAAACTTGCCCTGAAGACACCCCTGAGTCAAGGTAGGAAGTACGGGTTCTGAAAGTCGGGTAGGAGTACGGGGAAAGGGGTAGGGCGGTTGCGTAGAAATGCGGTTATCCACAATGTGCGTAGAAATACGTATGAAGATGCTTTGAAATGTGAGAAGTGGTGTTTAGTTTAGGAAAACTTTCCTGCCTATTGAAAGCATCAGATTAAGTATTAAATCACTTATTTATGGCAGCTTTCGATTCTTTTTTAAGAAGTAAAAAACTCTTTCTTGTATTAGTATCGGCAATTATTTTGTTGGCCTCGTTTCTACTCAGAACGCCATTAAGGCCACAGCAGAAAGTCGCTGTCCATAAAAGCCTTGGAAGCACATTAACTGAATTTGATAAAAAGGTAGACTTCTACACCCAAGAAATATCAATTGATACACTGAAACACTATCTAAAGCTGAGCAAAGAAGGGCACTTCTCGTTTCAGAACGTTGTGGCAAGTGGTGGCAGCTTCGTGAAGGCTCGGGAAATTTATGACCTAAGAGCATATGCATATGAAGGAAAAGACCCTGAAGGACCTTTAACGCAACTGCCAATAGAAGCTACAAGAATCACACGTGGGCGGCATGCAATGAAAATGACGACCGAAAGAGATATCAATTTGAGCGTTTTCAGAGTTAAATACTCAACCGTTCAGGCTTTGATTGACAATAATCCAGGCATGACATCAATAATTTTCAGACCAAGAGTTTGTAGTTTAAGAGTAAATCATATTTACTATATAGCATATGCAGATACTGCAACATTACCAGAGCTCGATAATTGTATCATTGAAACCAGGTCTAAAAAAAGTAGTGATACCTTATCTAAGCAACCACTGCTTATATTGTACAGAGATGCCTTTTTGTTAAATCCTGCGCCACCGAGAAAACCATCTTACGCAGAATGATACGGTTTCTGAAAACTATTCTTGACTGGTCTGAAGCTTGGTCGCCATTGATTCCGCTTTTGGCTGTGCTAAAATATCAGAAACAACCAAATTATCTCAGACCTATAGTTTTCTACGTTGTCTTTGCTTCTATATTTAATGCGTTTGGCAACATCATAGCTGATTATGGTGCGAAGTGGAATTTTCCAGTATGGATGCAACGAAACGTGTTTTTGTATAACATTCATTCTATCATCAGATTTATCCTGTTTACTTCGTTCTTTAACCTGCTAAGGCAGTCAATGTTTTCAACTTTAAAAAGAGCTCTTCCAGTTATATCGATCCCGTTGATATTTGCTTACTTTTTTTTCTTCGAAGATTTTAACAACCCAGAGCATATCAGTGGATATTTTTTAGCAGCGGAAGCTTTCGTTCTATTGTTGTATTGTGTACAGTATTATATTAAC
>DASVSM010000673.1:0-6014 GCA_036388115.1 Flavisolibacter sp. | reverse complement strand
CGATTTCCCTGTTCAACTCAGAGCTCATTCTGCGAAACAGGTTGTAAGCTTCCATCTTGTAAATCACTAACGGATCTTTCTGTTCCAGGTAGGCTGTCTGCACACTTTGTTTCAGATCGTCCATGGCACGCAGGTGCTCTTTCCAGCTATCATCAATGATGGCTAATGTGATATTGCGTTCCATGGCGCTGCTCAGTTCATCGCCTGCGCTGGCAACTACTTTATCAAGATTGGCTAATACATTGATACCTTTTCTGCCATCGGTAAAAGGAACAACAACATTTTCAATGTGCTGCCCTTGTGTTTGGCGGATATTCTGGAATACAGGAATAGCTTGCGCTTTCACGCTTTCCTTGTGCGCCTGATAGTTTTCAATGGCTTCGGTGTATAACCTATCGGTTAAGGTATTGGCATCTGTCGATTTGAATTCTTCCGGATCAATTTGAAAGTCCAGTCCAAACGTAACAATACAGGCTAGCTTGAAGCCTTCGAAATCTTCCTGCTCTTTATAGCCAGAAATGATTTCTTCTGCTGTTACAGAGAAGGCGTTGTCAATATCCAATGCCAAACGGTCGCCAAACAAAGCGTGGTTTCTTCTATCATAAATAGCGTTCCGCTGCTTGTTCATTACGTCATCGTATTCCAGCAATCTTTTGCGGATACCGAAGTTGTTTTCTTCTACTTTACGCTGTGCTCTTTCAATGGATTTGGTGATCATGCTATGCTGGATTACTTCACCTTCTTTATATCCAAAGCGGTCCATTAGTCCGGCAATGCGTTCGCTGCCGAACATGCGCATGAGGTCATCTTCCAGGGAAACATAGAACTGTGAAGTACCAGGATCACCCTGGCGACCCGCACGACCACGCAACTGCCTGTCAACCCTGCGGGACTCATGACGTTCCGTACCAATGATTGCCAACCCACCTGCTTCTTTTACACCAGGGCCAAGCTTGATATCGGTACCGCGACCAGCCATGTTGGTGGCGATAGTTATAGCACCAGCCAAACCTGCTTCGGCAACAATCTGCGCCTCACGGGCATGCTGTTTTGCGTTCAATACATTATGCGGGATTTTCTTTACCTGTAACATACGGCTAAGCAATTCGCTCACTTCTACCGATGTTGTACCGACAAGTACCGGGCGGCCGGCATTGCGCAGGGCTTCTATTTCTTCTATGACTGACCCGAATTTTTCTTTTCTTGTTTTATAAACAAGGTCCTGCTGGTCTTTACGGGTAATAGGAATATTTGTGGGGATGTTAACGACATCCAGCTTATAAATGCTCCATAGCTCTGCTGCTTCTGTTTCTGCCGTACCGGTCATACCTGCCAGCTTGTGGTACATACGGAAGTAGTTCTGCAGTGTAACGGTTGCATAGGTTTGTGTCGCCGCTTCGATCTTTACATTCTCTTTTGCTTCAATGGCCTGGTGTAAACCATCGCTGTAGCGACGGCCATCCAGGATACGACCTGTTTGTTCGTCAACAATTTTTACAGCGCCATCCATCACCACGTACTCTACATCTTTTTCAAACAGGGAGTAGGCTTTCAATAACTGCTGTACGGAGTGAATACGATCTGCTTTTGTGGAATATTCATTCAAGATCGCTTCTTTCTGATGCATCTTTTCTTCCTGCGGAATATCTGCATTTTCAATTTCAGCAAGACGAACGCTAATGTCAGGAAGAACAAAGAAATCCGGATCTTCTCCCGCACGGGTGATCATCTGGATACCTTTGTCGGTAAGATCAACTGATTTGTTTTTTTCGTCAATGTGGAAAAGCAGTTCTTCGTCTACAATGCCCATGTGGCGCTGCTGATCGGCCAGGTAATAGTTTTCTGCTTTTTGCAACTTTACTTTGATACCCGGTTCGCTAAGGAACTTGATAGTCGGGCCATATTTTGGCAAACCACGGAAAGCACGGAATAAGAAGAGGCCACCGCTTTTGGGATCGTCATCACCTTCAGCAATTTTTTTCTTTGCTTCATTTAAAAAGCCACGCACAAGCCGCTCCTGTGCTTCAATTAAGCTTTGCACACGGGGACGAAGAATATGATATTGCTGGTCGTCGCCCCTTGGCACCGGACCGGAAATGATCAATGGCGTTCTGGCATCATCAATCAATACGGAGTCAACTTCATCCACCATGGCAAAATGGTGTTTGCGTTGCACCATTTCTTCCGGTGAGTGCACCATATTGTCACGCAGGTAATCGAAACCAAATTCGTTATTGGTGCCATAGGTGATGTCCGCAGCATAAGCATGGCGGCGGTCTTCGCTGTTGGGCTGGTGTTTGTCAATACAATCAACACGCAATCCCAGCCATTCGAAAATGGGACCGTTCCATTCGCTGTCACGACGGGCCAGGTAATCGTTCACCGTTACAATGTGAACACCTTCACCCGCCAGTGCATTGAGGTAAGCAGGCAGGGTAGAGACGAGCGTTTTACCTTCACCGGTCGCCATCTCGGCAATCTTGCCCTGGTGTAAAACCGAACCACCAATCAACTGTACATCATAATGGACCATGTTCCAGGTCACCTGTCCACCACCAGCCGTCCATGTATTTTGAAAAATGGCTTCATCGCCATCGATGGTAATATAGTTTTTAGTGACAGCCAGTTGTCTATCAAGCTCGGTTGCTTTCGCCCTGATCTCACTATTTTCCTTAAAACGCCGGGCTGTTTCTTTTACTACCGCAAACGCTTCCGGAAGAATTTCCTTCAGCACTTCCTCGATCTTCTGATCACGGTCTTTTTTTAGCTTATCTACTTCCTGGTACACGGCGTCTTTGCCTACCAGATCGGTAAAGGGAAGTTCGTCGGCACGTTTGTTGGTTTCCGCTATCTCGGCATCAATATCTTTCAGATGGTCTTGAATGCGGGCACGGAATTGGACTGTTTTACCCCGGAGTTCATCATTGCTGAGGGTTTGGCAAGACTGAAATTGCTGGTTTATTTGGGTCACCAGCGGCAGGATCGACTTTACGTCCTTTTCCGACTTGCTGCCGCCAAATATTTTGGAAAGAAAACCAATCATATGTAGTATTGAGTATTGTTATTTCTAATTGATAAAAGAATTTTGCTTGTCAAAAAAGGTGCTAATAAGAATTAGTAGCCAATTTGACAGGGCCGCCAAAGATAATCTATTTAACGCGGCTTTTAAAGGCGTAAGTCATTCTTAACGATTGAAAAAGGATTCATTCTGTTGCAGGAAATGGTAGCGAAGTAGCCGTATTAATTTTATTGTGTATGAGATTGATGTTCGCTTTGGTTTGCCTCCTGTTTGTACTGACTTCCTGCCTCAGCAATAACGCGGAAGAAAGGAAGGAAGGTGTTAGCCCCGAAACCATTTTTCATGATTACAAAATTACAGCAGAAGAGGGCCGCGAAGAAGTAACGGTGATGGTCCAGTACCGTTTAGGCGGCCAAGAGGGAACGCCGCTTTTGTTAGACGAACCAAGTGCAGTAAGCCTTGATGGCGCCGTGTTGAAGCCGGACAGTGCCAAATTTGCCGGTGCATTCTATGAAAAAAGTCTGCCGGTTGCCACATTTAGCGGGGAACATACATTTATTTTTACCGATAGCCGGGATAAAGAGCACAAAACAACCTTTCGATTTGTACCGTTTGCACTGGCCGATGAAATCCCTGAACAAGTGAGTAAAAAACCACTGTCGCTAAAGCTGGCCAACTTCCCCTCGAATCCGACAACTGTTCGCCTGGTAATGATCGATACATCGTTTGCCACGCCTGATATAAATGAAGACGTGTTGATTGAAAAGGGTGAGATCAGGATTGATGAAAGACGGCTGGCTAATTTGGCGAAAGGTCCCATTACATTGGAAATTTACCGGGAAGAAGAGAAAAAACTGAAAGACGTTTCCAAAACAGGCGGCCGGATTTTAATGACCTACAGCCTTCGGAGGCAGTTTGAGTTTGTCGACTGAAGTTTTGGATTGTTAAAACAATTCAAAGAATTTCCCATCATTGCTTCTACTCCTATGATCGCCGGGACAGCCACCGTTTATATGTTGTGACCACAGTCGATTAAAATGGATTCCATGATGGAATTCTCCCCAGCCTGCCTTACTTTTGCGGCCCGAAAGCAGTTCAACATTCAGAGAAGTTTTTTGTGTAAAAACAAACAAATTTTAGACGTTGGACTTTAAACTTTGAACGCAACTTATGGCTGGTCAGTTAAAAGAGGTTCGTAACCGGATCAAATCAGTACAAAGCACACAGCAAATTACCAAGGCAATGAAGATGGTGAGTGCAGCCAAACTTCGCCGTGCACAGGATGCCATTGTTCAAATGCGTCCGTACGCCAAAAAACTGCAGGAAATGCTGAGTAACATTGTTTCCAACACCGAGGTGGAAGGCGGCAATACGCTGGCTGTTGAACGTCCGGTGGAAAGAGTGCTGCTGCTGGTAATTACGTCTGACCGTGGACTGGCCGGTGCATACAACGCCAACATTATTAAACTGGCCAAGCAAACCATTCGCGAAAAATACAGCACGCAATATTCGAGAGGCAATGTAACTATCTGGAGCATAGGCAAAAAAGGCTACGAGCATTTTGCCAAGAACAATTACAAAGTTAGTGATGCCCACAAAGACATCTTTCTGAACCTCACGTTTGAAAATGTACAAAAGGCGTCTCAGGCGGCTGTGCAGGCTTTCCGGGCCCGCGAATTTGACGCAGTGGAGATCATCTACAGTGAGTTCAAAAATGCCGCAACGCAGCGTTTTGTGTCAGAGCAATTTCTGCCTATCCCAAAGGCACAAAACGCTGGCGGTGCCACGAAAGCTGATTTTATTTTTGATCCAAGCAAAGAAGAACTGATTGCTGAACTGATGCCAAAGATCCTGAACACACAATTGTACAAAGCGGTGTTGGATGCCAATGCTTCGGAGCATGGCGCCCGCATGACGGCAATGGACAAAGCCAGTGAGAATGCCAATGAACTGCTGCGCAACCTGAAAATTTCTTACAACCGTGCAAGACAAGCGGCCATCACTACCGAGTTGACAGAAATTGTGAGTGGTGCGGCTGCATTACAAGGATAAGAGATGACAGTTGGTAGTTGACGGATGACAGCAAGGAAAGTTCTCTACTGACATCCGTCATCCGTCAACTACCAACTAATACTACATGGAAATTTCGAACCTCATACCGCACATCGAATCACTGGTTTTTGCTTCGGATAAGCCACTGACTTCTGCAGAGATCACCGACCTGGTTAACCAGGCTTTTGGCTTCATGGAAGAAAAGATCGTGGTGGAGCAGGTGGATGCTGCAATTGAAGGAATTGTTGAAAAATATAACTCCGAGTTTTACCCGTTTGAAGTGCGGCAAAGCGGCGGCGGGTGGCAATTCCTGACGAAAAAAGAATTTCACAAAACAGTGGCGCAGTTGAACGGGGAGAAGTTCCTGAAACGCCTGTCGTCAGCAGCATTGGAAACGCTGGCTATTGTGGCGTATAAGCAACCGGTAACCAAGGGTGAGATCGAATCTATCCGTGGCGTGAGTACCGATTATGCCATTCAGAAATTACTGGAAAAAGAACTGATCATCATAACCGGCCGGAACGAGAAACTTCCCGGTCATCCGTTGGTATATGCCACTTCTAAAAGCTTCATGGATTATTTCGGTATTAATACAACGGAAGATTTACCAAAGATCAAAGAAGTACTGGCAGATCAACTGGTGCAACCCACCGTCATTAACCATACCGATTTTGAGCAAAGCGAAGTGCTGGCAGTTGCTGACACCGGCGAATTGATTTCCGCCGACGAAATAACTGAACTTGAAGAGCCATATGTGAATGGGCATACAGTTGATGCCATGACTGTTGAAGCAAACGATGGAGCAACAACTGCTGATAATGATCTGCCTGGGAATGACATACCTGTTGAAACCCTGGAGGATGAAATTGTGGAAGAAGAATTTATCTCAGATGAAATATTCGCCGCGGAAGATGAAGTGTTGGAAGAACTGCATATTGAAGAA
>DASVSM010000672.1:0-16753 GCA_036388115.1 Flavisolibacter sp. | reverse complement strand
AGGGCCTAAAATACAGCCTTCCGCACTAGCAATACATTCCTAAATTTGCTGCCTAATTTTTACCATGCTCGACAAACTGGAAGCCATTAAGGCAAGATTTGATGATTTGGGAGTAGCGCTTACCAATCCGGAGATTATTGCTGACAATAAAAAGTTCGGACAACTTTCGAAAGAATACCGCAGTCTTGAAAGATTTGTAACCGCACACAAAGATTATACACGGCTTTTAGAAGACATTGATTTCTATAAAGAAGCACTGAACGGGCCCGATGAGGAAATGCGGGAGCTGGCAAAAACAGAGTTGCCCGAAACCGAAGAAAAGTTGACAAAGCTGGAAAGCAACGTCCGGCAGATGCTGATTCCGAAAGATCCGCAGGATGATAAGAACGCCATTCTTGAAATCAGGGCCGGCACCGGTGGCGATGAAGCCAGCCTCTTTGCCGGCAACCTGGCCCGTATGTACATGCGGTATTGTGAAAGAAAGGGATGGAAAACAGCTATCCTTTCTGAAACAGAAGGATCGGTGGGCGGCTATAAAGAGATTCAGATTGAAGTGGTTGGCGAGGATGTATACGGCACACTAAAATTTGAAAGTGGTGTACACCGCGTGCAGCGTGTACCCGACACAGAAGCCAGCGGCCGTGTGCATACCAGTGCTGCTACGGTAGCCGTTATGCCGGAGGCAGAAGAGGTTGATTTTGAACTAAGGGAAAGCGATGTGAAGATGGAAACTGCCCGAAGCGGTGGTGCAGGCGGGCAGAACGTAAATAAAGTAGAAACCAAGGTGATGCTCACACACATTCCTACTGGAACGGTGGTGATTTGCCAGACGGAGCGAAGCCAGTTAGGCAACCGCGAAAAGGCTATGAATATGATGCGTACACGTTTGTACGAAGAGCAGGTACGTAAGCAGGAGGAAGAGATTGCAAGGCATCGTAAGAGCCTGGTTAGCACAGGTGACAGGAGCGCAAAGATCAGAACATACAACTACCCCCAGGGAAGGGTGACTGATCATCGGATTGGAGTGACATTGTACAATTTACAAGCAGTAATGGACGGCTACATTGATGAACTGATTGAAGCTTTACAATTTGCCGAAAATTCTGAGAAAATGGCGAGGCAGAATTAGTTTGCAAAAGATTTTCCCAGCAGAATTTTTTTAAAACACGCGGTATAAAACAGTCGTTCAGAAGAATGTCAAATAAAATGACGTCAGATAGAACACCCATCATTCGCTTGCAATTAGAACAATAGGTTTTATCTTTGGCATAATCTTTTCTACCTTTAAAATATCAACGAGCTCTTTTCAAGATAGTTTAAAAAGAAATTTTTACTTTTTAATTCAGTTAACATTTCTCGGAAAACTATTGGCAACATATTTGCGTTATTAAGATTAGTTCTTCTCACATAAGCAGTCAATTTTCTCATAAGCAGTTAGTTTTGGTTGCGACCCCTGTTTCTACAGGGGTCTATTTTTTTATATACCATTGCCAAACTAAAATACCTGCTGCAGCACCCGACATATCTGCTGCTACATCTCCTAGATCAAATGACCGGTTGGCAATCAGGTAATGCTGAATTACTTCTACGCTAAAACCATATACAAAAGCAATACAGAGCATCAGCCAGTTATACCTTGCCAAAGCAGGAAAATAGAACCGCCATAAAAAAAGCAGCAAGGCAAAAAATCCGAAGTGAACCCATTTGTCAAAATAAATTTTATCAAGCCACCCCTCCTCAGGAAAAGCTGATCCGGGAAGAAAGAATAGAATAGAAATTATAAGAAACCATAAAACAGCAAGCACCTTAGCTTGCCTGTTTGTAATTTTCGGCATGATGCAAATAAAATAAATGAAACAGGGATCAGGAATTATCGGATAGGATTTTTTTCCGCTAGGGTTATTGGCGTATGCTTCGTAACCTTTCAGAGACATACCGGCAGATAATGCTAGCTGCGCTTGTAGCCAATATATCGTCTTATTAAAAATTCTTGCAGGTAATTTTCCAGTGTTGGAACGAGGGAGAGGAAGTGATTTACTGAGACAAACCCGGCAGTTGTTTCTCATCCTATCCTCAAATTCTTGACAGGAGAAACGGGCAGGTTGAAAGCGAGTAACAGCACAGGCATCTTAAAATAAAAAAGACCCGATCACTATATGATTGAGTCAAGATAACTGTCCAATACAAAGACCGGTTGCCGCTTGTTTTTCACTTAGTTATATTTAAACGGCGTCACCATTTCAAAAGCAGGGATGTTGACTTCGAATAACTCTTTGTTATGAAGGTTCTCCATTAGGTAGGCTCCGTGCATCCGACCCATTTCAGTGTGCAGGTTACAACCGCTAACATATTGATACTCTTCACCGGCGCTGATTACCGGCTGCATACCCACTACGCCTTCCCCTTCTACTTCGCGAAAGCTTCCGTCAGAGTCAAAGATGTTCCAGTGACGGCTGTGCAATTTTACAGGAAATGAATTGTGGTTTTCAATTGTTATGCGGTAAGCAAACATAAATTCCGATTGCAATGGGTTGCTGTAATCCTGCTGATAAAATGTTTCCACGCTTACCTTAACTCCTTCCGATATCATGCTTACCATACAATACGATTTTTGCTAAATATAAAACAAGTTTGTTGCCACAAATAGCTCCACAATTTTTTTGTGGAAACCACGGTGATTAGGGGCCTATTTTTGCGCAACTTTAACCACAAAATGACCAATTATGAAAATAGCAGTAGCCAAGGGTGATGGAATCGGACCGGAAATCATGGAAGCCGTGCTCTCCATTTTTAACGCAAGCAAGGCGGCTTTGCAATACGAATATGTAGACATGGGGAAATGGGTCTTCGATAAGGGATTTAGCAACGGCATGACACCGCAGGCACAGCAGACCATCGAAGAATTAGGGATCTTGTTCAAAGGGCCGATGGAAACCCCTAAAGGTAAAGGAGTGAAGAGTGTAAATGTAACTGCCCGGAAAACCTGGAACACGTATGCAAACAACCGCACCTTTCAATCCCTGCATGGCGTTGATACTGTTTTCAGTAAGGCCGGCATTCCTATTGACATTACCATAGTGAGGGAGAACATTGAAGATACGTATGGCGGCATTGAGCACATGATCACCCATGATGTGGCATTAAGCCGCCGCTTTATCACCCGTCCAGGCAGTATGCAGGTCATTCGTTATGCATTTGAAATGGCGAAGAAGAAAAACGCCAGGCGCATCACCTGCGGCCATAAGGCTAACATTATGAAGCTAACGGATGGCTTGTTCCTGGAAGTGTTTTATGAAATTGCCAAAGAATACCCTGAACTGAATGCTGATGATAAAATTGTAGATGACCTGGCGATGCAGTTGGTGGTAAAGCCGGACCAGTTTGATGTGATAGTGATGACGAACCTGCAGGGTGATATTATTTCTGATTTGTGTGCAGGCCTTGTTGGCGGTTTGGGTTTTGCGCCTTCGGCAAACATCGGCGACCACATTTCTATTTTTGAAGCCGTGCATGGTACAGCGCCGGATATCGCGGGCAAAGGCATTGCCAATCCAACAGCGCTTTTGTTAAGCGGACTTTCTTTATTACGACATATCGGCCTAACAGAAAATGCGGCGACAATTGAAAACGCCTTGCTGTATACATTAGAACAAGGCATTCGTACCGGTGATTTTGGCGACAGAAGCAAACCTGCTTTAAACACTGCCCAATTTGCAGATGCCATCATTTCCAACTTTGGCAAAAGGCCTGAATACGGCGCAAAGCCGGTTACACCAAACCAGCCGGGCACACCTGCGCCTTTTAAATTAGAGCACAATTCCATGATGGAATCGAAAGAGCCGCTGGAAGAAAAGATCGTAGGTGTGGATATGTTTATTGAATGTAACGAACAACCCGAGATCATCGCACAAAAAAGCCAGCATCATGGCGGTATAAAATTTAAACTGATTAGTGTAAGCAATCGCGGTACACAGGTATGGCCTACCGGTTCCAAATACACCAATCTGGTGAACCAATACAATCTTCGGTTCGAATCACTGAACGATAGCGCATTGACCCAGCAGGATGTCATTGGACTGTATGTAAGCTTAAGTGCAGATTATAAAGTTTGCTCACTGGAACTGTTGAATATGTGGGGCGATAAAAAGGGATACAGTTTAGCGCAGGGACAATAAATAATAGTTTCTTTTTCTTGAAAGTCCTGCCTGAGCAGGACTTTCTTTTTACAGGAAGTTGCTGATTGGTTATCTTTCTGATATGAAACCAGGCTGCATAACCAAAACTCTTTTCACCTTTTGCTTTTCATTGCTTTTTTGTAAAGGATTCGCACAGGTTGAATTCTTTTCGGGTTCCCTGAAAGACGCCTTGAGCAAGGCGGCCAACGAAAGCAAATTCGTGATGCTTCAGTTTGAAGGAGCCAGCTGCGAACGGTGCAATGATGTGGCCAACAAAGCTTTTGAAAACAAAGAACTGGCTGAAAAGTTAGAGCAGGCATTTGTGTGCCTTAAAATAGATCCCAACCATCCTGATAGAGAGCAGGTAGCCGCTACCTATCGCCTTACACCACAAAAGAGTTTTGGCTCCCTGTTTTTAGACAATAATGGTACACTGCTTCATTCTTATTTTAGAACAACCACGGCTTTCAAAGAATACATAAAGCAAATTGAAGTAACACGCAATAAGGCAGGCGAGGTTTTGCAAATCGGCCCATTGGAAAAAGAATATGCCAATGGCAACAGGAGCTTTGGATTTTTGGAAATCTTGCTGCAAAAAAGAAAAACCGTTCGCCTTCCTACCGATTCGCTGCTGGATGAATACATCGACGCCTTGCCTCCCGATTCGCTAAAGTCCGCAAGAACGATTGCTTTTGTTGCGCAAATGGCGCCCATGCTTGATAGCAAGGCCGATCGAATAATGAGATCGGACAAGGCCTTGTTCGACCGGGCATGGTACAGCATGAGCCTTTCTTTACGGGTGTACATTAACAACAGAATTATTTACAAAGGCCTGGAAAAAGCGATCAACGAAAAAAATGAAAGCCTTGCTTTACGCACAGCATCTTTTGCGCGGGGTACCAATACCAACTCAACGGCGGCTGCAAAGGCTTACGACATGAACATGTTACGCTACTATGAACAGGTAAATGATACAACCGCCTACTTCCGTAAAGCCATTGCTTATTACGAACGCTACTTCCTAACGGTGGTGCCGGACTCTGTTAAAAAAATCGATTCGGTTAACATGCGGCGCATCCGGGAAACAGCAAAAAAGGATACGATAAGAGATGGAAATAAAATGAGAATTACCACAAGTGTGCGTTACCAGCCGATTGCATCCCGGTTTAGCGGTGAGTTAAACACCGGGGCTTATAATTTTTACCAGAAAACCAACAACCCTTACCTGCTTTCTATCGCCACAGAATGGTCGAAACGGGCACTGGATTTTTTTGAATGGCCAGACGCCTTATTGACGTACACTAAATTGCTGTACAAGCAAAATCAAAAAGAAGAAGCATTTGAAAAAATAGCGAAAGCAATTGAAATGGAGAAAAAGCGGGGCCTTCCAACTAAAACTTTCGAGGCAGTACTGGAAAAGATGAAAAGCAATGCCCGGCTGCCCGATTAAATGCGCTTTGCATTTTTATAACCGTTCTTTTGCAGCCACTGCAACACTTTGTCCCGCTGGTCGCCCTGCACAATGATCTCCCCATCTTTTGCCGAACCACCGGTGCCACAAAAATTCTTCAACGCCTTTCCTAAGGTTTGTAAATCGTCATCTTTCCCTCTAAAGCCTTCCACTAACGTTACTGCCTTACCACCGCGATGCTTTGTTTCGAGACGTACTTTCAATTTTTGCTGTTGTGGCGGCAGTGTTTCTCCAACCTTCTCTTCTTCGTGCTGAAACTGGAAGTTGGGATCTGTGCTGTACACAAATCCCAGTTTATCGCTTTTGTTCTTTTTGCTCATGAGATAATTCTTGTGATGTTTTCATTTCTTGATAATCCATACAATCATGCAAAACAAGGTTCAGACAATAACTGCTTTTAAACTTAAGTCAAGGCTTTTTGCCTGATGGATCAAGCCACCTACACTAACAAAATCAACACCCGTTGCTGCATACGCTTCTATCGTTTCCAGATTGATGCCACCACTTGCCTCCGTTTCAAATTCCTCTCCTATCAATTCTACTGCTTCCCTCACCTGTTCAGGTTTAAAGTTGTCGAGCATCACACGAAATACTTTTGCTTTTCCTATTTCTAAAACTTTCTTCACATCATCAATGCTTCTTGTTTCCACTTCAATTTTCAAATGAGGCTGGTATGCCTTCACATAATCGTATGCCCTAGAAATTGCTTCTTCCAATCCGCCGCTGTAGTCAATGTGATTGTCCTTCAGCATGATCATATCAAACAAGCCAAACCGGTGGTTGACACCACCGCCTATCCGAACGGCTTCTTTTTCCAGCAAACGAAAATTGGGTGTTGTCTTACGGGTATCAAGAAGCCTGGTTTTATAGCCCTTCAATTTTTCTGTGTATTGCTTGGTTAAGGTGGCAATGCCGCTCATGCGCTGCATGCAATTGAGCACTAAACGCTCTAATTGTAAAATGGTATGAACGTATGTCTCCACTTCAAAGGCAACATCACCGTACTTCATTTCTTCACCATCATTCTTATAGCGAATAAAATTGGCAGCAGGTTTTTTGAATTTGAACATCTTCTCCGCAATATCTACTCCGGCTAAAATGCCATCCTGCTTAATCTTTAATACCGCTTTGCCTTTTACATCGGCCGGAATGCAGCAAAGCGTTGAATGGTCGCCATCGCCAACATCTTCCTGCAAAGCCGCATCTACCAACTTATATAACCGTGCGTCAAAATCTGTCATATCACAAATCTAATCACAGATTTAACGATTAGAAGGATTTCACAGATGGTTAAACCATTCGCGAAATCCTCATCCAAATCTGCATAATCAGCGATAAAAAAATCCCGCCTAAAGCGGGACTGTATCATTCATTACTCATTATCACATCTGCTGAAACCGTATTTCTTTTACAAACTGCTTTCCGCCCTTTTCAGCCATAAAAAAGGTAGTACGGAAGGTGCCTGATCTGGTAGACAATGTTCCGATACAGAACTGGTTACCGCCATTGTCGCCTTTGTGTTTCACTTCAAAACTCTTCACACCATTATTGCTAAAGAAATCCTGAAGAATCACCACTGCCTGCTGGCGGCTGTAATTATCGGTTTTAGAAGGCAAAGACAATTCTATGTTGTTATCGACGTATTTAGCAAGTTCGGTTGCATTACCATTGCGCAAGGCACTGATCACATCGTCCAGACCGCCTGCCGACTGGGCAACCGATACAAGGAAAATGAAAGCGGCAAGGGTAAGTGTAATAATCTTTTTCATATATAAAAACTTGATTCGGCCTGCTATTAGCCAAAAATATGCCATAAAGAAGAGGGCGTTTTAACCGAACTAAAATAAACAAAACCTTTACGAATGGACTAGATTTGCAGCCCACAAACGAGAATATGACGCCGAACCGTAAAGTTATCCTGTTGATTATGGATGGTTGGGGAATAGGGAAAGTACCTTCTTCCGATGCTATTCAGCATGCCAACGCACCTTTTGTTTCTTCGCTTTACAGCAAATACCCAAACACTACCTTAACCACCTGTGGTGAAGCGGTTGGACTGCCCGAAGGACAGATGGGAAACTCCGAAGTCGGCCATTTAAACCTCGGCGCCGGCCGTATTGTTTACCAGGAGTTGCAACGGATCAACGTTGCTGTCCGGGACGGCGAACTGGCACAAAACCCAGTGTTTCTTCAGGCAATCAACTATGCCAAAGCGAGCAATAAACCACTTCATCTTTTAGGCCTGGTCAGTGACGGTGGCGTGCATTCGCACATTAACCATTTAAAGGCCATGCTGGATATCTGCCTGGAGAATGATCTTACCAATGTATTTGTTCATGCCTTTACCGATGGACGGGATACCGATCCCAAAAGCGGTTTAAGGTTTATTACAGAACTGGAAGAGCACATGCAAAATTCCACAGGTAGAATTGCAACGGTTAATGGCCGCTACTATGCCATGGACCGCGACAATCGCTGGGAGAGAGTGAAACTGGCCTATGATGCGATGGTAAAAGGTGAAGGAAGAGTGGCGCAAACTGCTATTCAAGCCATCACCCAATCGTACCAGGAAAATGCAACGGATGAATTTATCCGCCCCACGGTTTTAACCCAGGAAGATGGTTCGCCCATTGCTAAAATACAGGCGGATGATGCGGTCATTTGTTTCAATTTCCGCACCGACCGTTGCCGGGAAATTACAAAGGCATTAACCCAGATGGAGTTCCCGCAGCAGGAAATGAAACCGGTGAAACTTCATTATACAACCATGACAGAGTACGATGCAACATTCAAGGATGTTCATGTGATCTTTGAAACGGATAACCTGAACAACACACTGGGTGAGGTCATCGAGCAGAATGGTTTAAAACAAATTCGCATTGCGGAAACGGAAAAGTATCCTCACGTTACCTTCTTCTTTAGTGGCGGAAGAGAAAAGCCATTTGAAGGTGAACAGCGCATTATGGTCCCTTCTCCAAAAGTTGCCACTTACGATCTGCAGCCCGAAATGAGTGCGCCGGAAGTAACCACGGCAATTGTGTCGGAGATCAACAGAGGAGAGGTTCATTTTATTTGTTTGAACTATGCCAACGCCGATATGGTGGGACATACCGGCGACTGGAAAGCCGCCATTAAAGCGGTGGAAACAGTGGATGCATGTGTAGAAAGAGTAGTGACGGCGGCCCTTGCCAATGGTTACACTGTTTTCCTCACGGCCGATCATGGCAATGCCGATTACATGATCAACCAAGACGGTACGCCCAACACGGCACATACGCTCAATCCCGTTCCTTTTTTTATCATTGACAAGGAATGGAAGGGTAGTATAAAGCCTGGCAAATTAGGGGATCTGGCGCCTACTATTTTACACATGATGGGCTTAACGCCGTCAAAAGAAATGACGGGTGAAATAGTGGTATCTTAAACCTTCTTGTTATTATTGCGGCGTGAGAAACCGCTGCCGGCATATATCTTCCGCCGTTTTTGGCGCCATCCTGCTCCTGCCGGTTTTGGCAATTGGTTTTTTACAAATAGGCCAGGCTTATATTAAATCTACCCGTGACGAAAGGCTGGAAAGTGAAAAACTGGTGCAGGTTGTTTTACCAGCAAAAAACGTGGTTTGGGAAGAAGAAGGCAGGGAACTATGGGTTGGAGATAAAATGTTTGACGTTGCCTCGTTTCAGGTCATTGATGGCAACTATCATTTAACAGGCGCCTACGACGAGGATGAAACGGAAATAGCCGGTTCGCTGGTCCACATTATTTTTTCCAAGAAAGGCACCGACCTGTTGCAACTGCTTCTTTTGCTGCAATGTTTTTCGGCAGCCATATTTACAATTGAACTGGCATTACGATATAGTTTACGTCAAGACAATTTTCCTGAATTGTTATCAGACCTTCTCTCACCTCCACAACTGGTTTTAGGTCCGCCACCGCGGCAATAAGTTTCCTCAAAAAACTTATTGAATACACTAAACCAAATTTTTACATGAAAAGATTTTTATACCTGGGCGCATTGCTATGCCTGTATTTTGCTGGCAACGCTCAAACCGATACTTCTGCTAAAAACATGGACGAGGTAATCATCTACTCTGGAAAGTTTGCCGAAAGAAAAAAGAACATTGCCCAAAAAATAGAGGTTATTTCTGCCCGGCAGATTGCACAAACAAATGCACAAAACACCGGCGACTTACTGATTAATACCGGGAATGTATTTGTTCAAAAAAGCCAGCAGGGCGGAAGCAGTCCTGTGATCCGCGGCTTCGAGGCCAGCCGTGTTCTCTTGGTTGTTGACGGCATCCGGATGAACAATGCCATCTACCGTGCCGGCCACCTGCAAAATGTGATCACAGTGGATCAGAATTCATTGGAAAGAATTGAAATTATGTACGGACCCGCATCTACCCTTTACGGCAGCGATGCCCTGGGTGGCGTGGTATTGATGCGGACCAAACAACCAGTGCTTTCTTCAACCGGTAACCTGTTTGCTACCGGCTCTGCCTTTGTTCGTTATAGCAGTGCCAACCAGGAAAAAACAGCCCATTCGGACGTTAGTGTTGGAGGACAAAAGTTTGCCTGGCTGCAAGCCTTTAATTACAGCGACTTTGGCGATATGCGCATGGGAACCAATTATCCTGATAAGTACCCCAATTTTGGTCGCCGTACGCAGTATGTTGACCGCATTAATGGCATTGATTCCATTGTTACAAATCCTGATGACCGGGTACAAAAATTTTCCGGCTACCGCCAGTGGGATATTACGCAAAAGTTATTGTTCAGGCAAAGCAGCAAGATCACACATTCACTAAACCTGCAACATTCCAACTCAACGAATGTCCCGCGATACGACCGTTTGCAGGATGTTCGCAATGGTTCGTTGCGTTATGCAGAATGGTATTACGGTCCGCAAACAAGGTACCTGGGCGCCTATGAATTTAATGCTTCCGGCCTTGGCTTTATTGATGCAATAAAAGCCAATGTCAATTACCAGAAAATTGAAGAAAGCCGCAACCAGCGTGATTACAGAAGATACGACCGTTTAGACAGCCGTTATGAACGCTTGAACGTTTGGGGCTTTGTGGTAGATGCCCGTAAGGTCTGGACGACCAATGAACTGACATTTGGTGCCGACGGCCAGTTGAACGATGTGGCCTCAGTAGGCGTTCGGAAGAATATCCAAACTGGCGCAGAGACCAAGCTAGACTCCCGCTATCCTAATGGTGAAAACAAGATGAATTATTTCGGAGTCTACGCACAGCATCTAATTAAGCTGATGGATGGAAAATTAATTATCAATGACGGCGTTCGGCTGCAAAGCGTTTCGCTAAAAAGTACGATTGCCGATAATTCGTTTTTCAACTTCCCTTTCACAGAAATTGAGCAGGATAATTTTGCAGTCACTGGTAATATAGGAGCCGTTTATCTGCCAACAGAAAAAACCCGTATCAACCTGACGCTTGCCTCTGGCTTCAGAGCGCCAAACGTGGATGATGTGGCAAGGATCTTTGAATCCAATACTGCCTCCCGTCAATTGATTGTACCTAACCCGGAAATCGGTCCTGAGTACACCTACAACGTTGACCTTGGGGTAACGCAAAACATTACTGACAATGTTCGGTTTGAGGTAACCGGCTTTTACACCTGGTTCAGGGATGCGATAGCACTTGCACCGTTTAAGTTTGGCGGGGAAGACTCCATCATGTACAATACCACAAGAGTCAGGGTCTTTGCCAACCAAAACGTGAATAAGGCCTACCTGTACGGTGTCAGTTCAAATGTCACGATTGATTTTCTACCCAGGTTCCGTTTCTATTCAACTATCAACTTTACCCGTGGCCGGCTGCAGCCCAATAATGCAACGGAAGTTCCATTGGATCATATTCCTCCGGTGTACGGAAAGACAAGTTTGTCTTACACGCATAAGGTTATCAACGCTGAGTTCTACAGCATTTATAATGGATGGAAAAAGATTGCGGCTTATAATCCCAGCGGCGAAGACAATCTACAATATGCAACCCCGGAAGGAACACCGTCGTGGTACACGTTGAACCTCAAAACAACCATCACACCGCACAGGAATATCAGTGTTCAATTAGGGGTTGAAAATATCCTCGACAGGAACTACCGCTATTTTGCATCGGGCTTTTCTGCACCGGGGAGAAACTTCATTGTAGCACTGAGAAGCGGTTTTTAATTTTTCATTCTGCGGTTTCGATAAAGGCGGATGTTTTCCGCCTTTATTTTTCGTCGACAGTGCAGCATTCGAACAAAAAATTTGTCTAACTTACAGGCAACCAAAGTAAGCCTATGACAGAGGAAGCCCTTTTGCAAGGTTGTATCAAGAATAATGGTACTGCACAGAAAGAACTGTACGACCGGTACAGTCATAAAATGTTTGCCGTCTGTTATCGTTATGCGCATAATCGTGAAGATGCTGAAGACATGTTACAGGAAGGTTTCATCAAGGTGTTTTCGCAGATCCATAAGTTTGAAAATCGTGGTGCCCTGGAAGGGTGGATCCGGCGCATTATGATACATACGTGCATCAACATTTTGAAGAAAAACAAACGCTTCAATGAAAGCGTGGACCTGATTCACGCAACGTCCCTGCAGGTGAGGGAGGAATCCATTCCTTCTATTGTTCAGGCAAAGGAAGTGGTGGAATGCATTCGGATGTTGCCGTTGGGTTATCGTACCGTGTTAAACCTGTATGCCATTGAAGGGTTTTCGCATAAAGAAATAGCAGGTATCCTGGATGTTGAAGAAAGTACTAGCCGCAGTCAGTATACCAGGGCAAAAGCAATGCTGGAAGATATTTTAGTGAAGAAAAACATCATCTATAAACCAAAAGAGCAGATCTATGCTGCCGTAGGCCAATAGCTACCCTAAAACCGAAACTGATTATGAAGAGAGATTTTACACATGAAAACTTTGAAGACTTTCTAAAACGAAGCGCTGATAGCTTGCGAATGAAGGCCCCGGACAAGGTGTGGCAAAACCTTTCCAAAGAACTTAATAAACGCAGGCGCCGGACAATAACTGGATTGAGCATTTTTTTACTGATTAGTGCAGCGGTAGGATATTCTTTGATATCCAATATGTCATCGAATGCTGATTTGGCTGCTTCGCCTGCGACACATACCACTAATGCTACCCCGCAGACAAACAGTAAACAAAAAGCTTCGTCAGCAACCGGCGAGTTACAGCTTTCATTCCCGAACATGGAAGGAATCACCTCAAACAGATTAAACACAAACAGAAATACGGTTACAGTTGGAGGACCTGCCATCTCTGCTAACCTTGCTATTGCTGACCAGCCTGTAAACAATGAAAGCAGCCATCAGCAATCAGCAGATCTAACAATGGTAGAAAAAGCGTTCATACCAACAATTGTTGACTCTTATACAGAATTTGACCCTATCACAGCAGAAGGCGAAAAAAAGAACAGTACGAAGCAACCAGCCGCACCAGCGGCGTTTCCGCTGACCATCGAAAGTGTGGTCAACGCATATAAAACAAAAACCAGGAAAGGAAAATTCGAAACGCAGTTTTATTTCACGCCAACCATCAGCTACCGCAAACTCTCGGAAAATAAATCTTACCTCCGTAATCTGGATGCCAATGTTGTTCCGGCAAATTACCCTGCATTTTACAGCAGCGTAAACAATAATGTAACCCATAAGCCCGACATCGGATTTGAATTGGGGTTTACAACAAAATATGCGCTTTCCAAAAAACTTAAAGTCAGGGCAGGCATTCAATTTAACGTGAACCGTTACGATATTAAAGCTTTTAGTTCACCAATGGCTAATGCAACAATAGCGTTAAACAATGGTGGACGGGTTGAACCGCTTAATATCACCTCCGGTTATAGTACCAGTATAACGAATGGTTATAAATCGAACTGGCTTCAAAATTTATCCTTCCAGGCGTCTATACCCGTTGGAGTTGAATACAACTTTTCGGGAAATGACAAACTTCGGTTTGGTATTGCGGCAACGGTTCAACCAACCTACGTGTTGAACGACAGGGCCTATCTCATTACAACGGATTATAAAAGTTATACTCAGGTTGACTGGCTGACACGCCGCTGGAACGTAAACACAGCATTTGAAACTTTTGTTACTTACAACAGATGGCAGATCGGGCCCCAGGTGCGTTACCAGCTCCTGTCAAGTTTTGTGAGCAAGTACCCGGTTAAAGAAAACCTGTTTGATTTTGGTTTGAAACTGGGTGTTACACTCGGTAAATGATAAATCTGGCTAATTGCTTATAATCCCGTCTGCTACAATGTAGCGACGGGATTTTCGTTATAGAGTGTTCCCTAATTTTACCGGATGAAGCAAATGATGATTGCCTCTTTTGCCCTTATTTTAATGGTTGGCTGTAAAAGCAAGAAGGACAAAAAGCAGGAAGTTCCTGCGGCTGACTTTTTCGTGAACGACTACGTGAAAGGCCAGGTGGCTAAACTGGATACGGCTCTTTATTCGTTTTATAAAATTGAAACGGTTGATGGCCGTTCGGATACGACCCCGATTAAAAACACGGACGTCCGCCAGTATGCGAGGGATTTTCTGGATTTGCCCGATATTGCCGGCAGCAACATCAAAAATGACTATGAAGTGTCGCATCTATATGACGAGTTGCAGAATGCCTTCATTTTTACGTATATGACAAAAGAGGAACACCCGGTGAGACAACAGGACATCACGGTGGAGCCGGAAATGAATGCCGAAGGCAAAAATGATATTCGCTCTGTATATGTTGTTGTCTGGAATAACAAAGGAGATTCATTGATCCGCAAAAACTTGTTTTGGGAGTCGAATAAAAGTTTTCAGGTAACCTCAACTATTGAAGTTTCTGGTGAGCCTGAAAAAGTCAAACGATTAAAAGTATTTTGGAATGGTTTTGAAAGACAAACCAATTAGAGGAAGATAAAATGACGCAGAAAGAGTTTCAGGAGATGGCAAGCGACCTGCCACAGGAGCCGGGGATTTACAAATATTATGATGCCGGCGGGCAATTGCTATATGTAGGAAAGGCAAAAAATATTCGCAAGAGGGTTAGCTCCTATTTTAATAAGACACTGGCCAGCTACAAAACGCATGAGCTGGTACGGCGCATCAAACGGATCGAGTTTACGATCGTGCATACCGAACAGGACGCATTCCTGTTAGAGAACTCGCTTATCAAACAATTTCAGCCGCTTTTCAATATCAACCTTAAGGATGACAAGACTTATCCTTACATCGTCATTAAAAATGAGCCGTTTCCACGTATCTATCTGACACGGCAGAAAATTGAGGATGGATCGCAGTATTTCGGGCCTTATACTTCGGTAGGTAAAGTACGGGAGCTACTGAACTTCATTAAGCAGACCATTCCTCTGCGTACTTGTCCGTTAAATCTCGTACAACGCAATATTGAGAAGGGCAAATTCAAAGTGTGCCTTGAGTTCCATCTGGGCAATTGCAAAGGCCCTTGCGAGGCGTTACAAAGCGAAGAAGATTACAATGAGAACATCCGGCAGATAAAGAACATTCTGAAAGGGAACCTTGCAGCTGTCATTCAGCATTTCAGGAAAGAGATGAAAGGTCACGCCGAAGCCTTGGAATTTGAAAAAGCAGAAGCCGTAAGAAAAAAGATCACTTACCTCGAAAATTACCAGTCACGTTCAATTGTGATCAATTCTTCGCTAAAAGAAGTAGATGCTTTTTCCATTGAACAGGTAGATGGGATTGCGTACGTAAACTACCTGATGGTAAGCAATGGCGCTATCATCCAAACGAAGACAATTAAGGTAGAAACCCATTTAGACGAAACACCGGAGGAGATTTTATCCGGCACCATAGCCCAGTTGCGAAGCTTATTTAACAGTGAGGCTTCCGAAATTATTGTTCCTTTTGAAATAGAGTATGCCGAACCCGAAGTAATAGTTACCGTGCCGAAGGGCGGCGACAAGAAAAAGTTGTTAGAACTTTCCCAGAAGAATGTGCAGTATTTCATTGATAGCATAAAAAGTAAAGAGCGGCTGCAGCTCCTGAAAAAAGGCGATAAATCGGATGTGCTCCTGCAGATACAGGAAGATTTGCAATTGTCTGCCACCCCCCAGCACATTGAATGCTTCGATAACTCCAATCTACATGGCAGTTATCCTGTTTCGGCGATGGTTTGTTTTAGAGAAGGCGAACCAAGCAAAAAAGATTACCGCTTATTCAATGTAAAAACGGTAGAAGGCATTAACGATTTTGCCACCATGAAAGAAGCGGTTAACCGCCGCTATAAGCGACTGAAAGCCGAAGAACAGCCACTTCCTCAACTGGTGATCATTGATGGAGGCAAAGGGCAATTAAATGCGGCAAATGAAGCAATTGAAGAACTGGGCTTACAAGGACAAATGACATTAGTGGGATTGGCAAAAAATGAAGAAGAGATCTTTTTTGTAGGTGACAAAGAATCGTTGAAACTTCCTTACGACAGCGAAAGCCATAAACTCATCCGGCGGATCCGGGATGAAGTGCACCGCTTTGGCTTGAATTTTCACCGCGAAAAACGAAGCAAGGGAACGTTTAAAAATGGCCTTGAGGACATTAAAGGAATTGGAAACAATACGGCGAATGTTTTATTGAAGACATTTCGCTCCATCAATAACATTAAGCAACAGCCGGAATCGGAGCTGGCAAGAGTGGTAGGTGTCTCCAAGGCAAAGATCCTGAAGAATTATTTCGGGCAGGAGGACGAGTCAGTTGACAGGTAGATTAAGAATAAGAACAGGAGAACAGGTTAGATAAGGAGGCATGATGGGAAATGTATTTATCATCTGCTATAAAAAGCCCTCGAATAATACTGTTCAGGCCCTAAAAAAGAAAAAGGGCTGGATAGAAATCCTGCCCCGTTTTAAAATCCAATATCCTATGAAAAACCGAGGTAAAAATACAAACATCGACTGCATTTGCAACACGTACTTTCCACAAATTTTCATGTTGAGATCGTTGTGTTGTACAAACAATTAAAGTGCTTACTTATGTTTCATGTGATCGTAGCAATTAAAAAAGCCTGTCAAATTTGACAGGCTTTTTTAATTGCTACGATCACATGAAACATAAGT
>DASVSM010000671.1:0-2657 GCA_036388115.1 Flavisolibacter sp. | reverse complement strand
TTATTGATGGAGCCACGATACAAGTTGATAAAGAAAGATCACTTCACATCGCTGTAAAAAATAACAGTGCGAAGAACAAATACATCCAGGAAATTCAGTTGAATGGAAGAAAGTACACCCGCTCATACATTACTTACGCGGATATGATGAGCGGCGGTGAACTGATTATAACAATGGGACAGGTACCTTCCAAAACATGGGGCGTCGCCCCGGCGGATCGACCGAATTAATTTGCAAACAGAAGATATGGCTACACGAAAAGATTTCATTCGCAACACGGGTATATTGTCTGCAGGATTGCTGTTGTCAAGGAGCAGATTGTTTTCATCGCCATTGAACAATTTTGAAAGCCGCCGGCCACCTCTTTCCGATAGGAAGTTTACCAGCACCGCTGTTGAGGCAATGATAAAAGAGATAAAATCAAACCTGCCGAACAAAGAATTGGGTTGGCTGTTTGAGAATTGCTTTCCTAACACACTGGATACTACGGTTGATTTTTCAGTGCAGGGTGGAAGACCTGATACCTATGTAATTACCGGCGATATAGACGCCATGTGGCTGCGTGACAGTACAGCGCAGGTGTGGCCTTATCTGCCCCTGGTGAAGGCTGACAAAAAACTGCAGCAGCTCATTGCCGGTGTCATCAACCGGCAGGTGGCCTGCATTCATCTCGACCGATATGCCAACGCGTTTTACAAAGACGATTCAAAAGAAAGCGAATGGAAGGCAACCGACATCACCGAAATGAAACCGGGCATTCACGAACGCAAATGGGAGGTCGATTCGCTTTGTTATCCCATCAGGCTGGCGTATGGGTATTGGAAAACAACAGGAGATGCGGGACCATTTGATAGGCAATGGAAAGAAGCGATACAACTCACGGTAAAAACATTTAGAGAACAACAGCGTAAGCATGGGAATGGACCTTATAAATTTCAGCGAACAACTGCCTGGGCAACAGATGGTGTGCCTTTAGGCGGTTACGGATATCCCGTTAAGCCAGTGGGCTTGATATGTTCCATCTTTCGTCCCAGCGACGATGCAACGATCTATCCGTTTTTGATTCCTTCCAACTTTTTTGCAGTAGTATCATTGAACCAGGCAGCAGAAATGGTAAGCAGGATTAGCGGTGATGTAGCGCTGGCAAATGAATGTACGGAGTTAGCCTCAGAAGTAAAACAGGCGTTGCAACGATATGCCATCACAAACCATCCTCAGTTTGGAAAAGTGTATGCATACGAAATAAACGGCTTTGGCAGCTATCACCTGATGGATGATGCGAATATCCCTTCGTTGCTGTCACTTCCCTACCTCAACGCAATGAGTAAAACAGATTCTGTTTATCAGAACACAAGGCGGTTGCTTCTGTCATCTTACAATCCTTTTTTCTTTAAAGGCAAGGCAGGCGAAGGTATTGGCGGACCGCATGCAGGAATGGATATGATCTGGCCGCTGAGCATCATCATGCGTGGAATAACAAGTGCTAATGATACCGAAATAAAGCAATGTATACGGTCATTGGCATCCACACACGGCGGAACTGGATTTATGCACGAATCCTTTCACAAAGATGATCCTAAGAAATTCACACGTAAATGGTTTGCATGGGCAAATACAATTTTTGGCGAACTTATTTTAGAGTTGTATACTAAAAAACCAGTGTTATTAAAAACAATCTGATGGTAAATAATAAGAGATCAACTGCATCTTGGTGCTTATCAGAATATCCACCTGGGCCTACTCTTTTTTATTTACGAAATACAGGTTTCGGGAGGCGTAGAAAATGAACGTATGCAATGTTATGACACAAATAAAAAAAGGCCCTCCGCAGACACTTGAAATAATTTTGGCGCCAAGCTGGCGAGCAGTGATATAGTTATCCACATTAGCAACTATTTAGGAATCCGTTCCTGTGAACAGGGTAACATTTTAGGCAATCCTTTTCTGGATTGCCTTGCAGTTTTAAAGAAAAGCATCGGTTTAAAGCTCTTTTTCTATGACAAATAAACGCTGCTTTATAAGTTGCTTCTTTTGATAAAGCAACATTCGTTCACCAAAAAAATGATTTTTAATTTTGCGCTGACTCATCAGACGCATGAATAACCAATCCATCAGAATAGGCTTTTGTAGTTGTCCGTATTTTTATATTAAGAAGGCTCCTTGCAATGCATAATAGCTGCATTTTTGATTGGCTAAAGTCGCCTGAATGGTGGCATTATTGTTATAAACAAGAAAGGTTTACTTTGACCTTCAGCCTGGAATATGAAAATAGATTTTGTAAATAAGAATGTTTTGATCACAGGAGGTTCAAGAGGCATCGGAAGAGCATGCGCCAAATTGTTTTCGGAGCTCAATGCCAACGTCATCATCACCTATAAGAATAAGGTTTCTGAGACAGAACAGACCATCAAATCACTAAATGCAAGAGGCAATCACAGCTTCTTTCAGCTCGATATCACACAGCCGGAAGCTATCAGAACCCTCTTTGCCGAAGTAATGATGAAGTATCATCGTCTTGATGTGTTGGTTAATAATGCAGGCGTATTTATCGAGCACAAGATCAGCGAAGTTTCTTATGAACATTGGCAGCAGGCATGGAATGACACCCTACTCACCAACCTTACCGGAGTAAGTAACCTTTGCTACCTGGCGGGAAG
>DASVSM010000670.1:0-2780 GCA_036388115.1 Flavisolibacter sp. | reverse complement strand
AACTTTCTATAAACGGAAGTACCGGGGTTAATAACATGATTATTCTATCGATCTATGCAGATTCAGTTAAGGCTGGCCAAACCTACACAATTAACGATGCAGCCAATGGGCTGGCTGCCGTTATTATTGAAGGGAAATATTATCAAACCTTTTCCAGCGGAAGTACGCCACAGTTTTCGCTTTCCGTCAAAATAGATCAGCATTCAAATGGTTGGGTCAGCGGCACCTTTAGCGGCAAGTTGGGACGTATGGTTCCGAACAGCAACCCCTCGGCTTTCGAAGATATGACAGTCACTGAAGGATCATTCAAAACCAAAGTTGTTTACTAATGTATCTCCAACAAAACATTGGCTTCATCCGCAAGCACAAGAAACTCACCTATGCGCAATTAGGTGACGCTATTGGGGCAACGGAAGGAATGGCGAAGCAATACGAACTCAAAGGAGCCACCCCTCCTATCCCCATCCTTTGCAACATTGCCGACTTCGCAGGCCTGTCCCTGGATGCCTTGATCCGGGCAGAACTGACGGAAGAAAACTATACCGTGCTTAATCACCCGCAACCATCACCGGGCGCCGTGAAAAAATTGCAGGAACAAATAGACGAATTGAGCAGACGCATGACCACTGTGGAGAAGAGAAATCGTGTGAGGATCGCCCGCTAACGGAATCGTTAACACAGGAAGAAAAATGCACGCAAAAACAATGACCAAAAAATAAGCAAACCCGCTACAGGCAACGCTTTCGCAATAGACGGACTTTTTAGAGTGATACTCAAAATCTGCCGTTCGCAAGAATGTGCTGGTTCGATTCCAGTCCCGGGCACTTGATTTTCAATTAGTTATAAAGGCTCACGTTCGTGGGCCTTTATAATTTGCAAACAAATCTTGCTAAAACCACTTTCAATCGCCTCTTTTACCACTTAAGTCTAAGTACATTCCCGGTTAAAACCTCTCTTCTTTCAACTATGCTAAGAAGTGACGGCAGATCATATCCGCACTGTTTTTACCAACTTTGTAGTAACGGAAACATAAAAGATCAGGACTTTATTGATAGCTAATTTGCATTAATAATACGCAACACAAATGTTGTTGGGTCAGCACTTTAGAGGAGAAAGCATTACAGCACCCCTTCAGGAGTTCCGCGATACTGTCAGGTTAAGTTTACAACAACAGAAATTATAAAGGATTTCAGCGGAACACTAAAGTTTGCTGGCAAAAATATATCCCGGGGTTCATAAGAGATTAGGAGGACAATGACCTAAGCGACGTTACAAGAGCAATCGAGAAATTAAGTTCGACTCTATCAAAAACTTTTCAAAAGTCTTTTTTGTGCACCTGACTTTTACCAACAATACAGCACAATTATTGCTTACCCGTATCTTTTAGTGCATGTAAAAATGCAATGATTTGTTTTTTCTCCACAGCAGTGAGATCTAACCTGTCTCCTGGAAGTGTTTGATTTGGCAGTTCAATGCCTAGTCCTGCACCTCCACCCCGATCATAAAAATCGATCACTTCTTCCAGCGTGGTGTAAACACCATTGTGCATATAGGGAGCGGTCAACGTGACATTACGCAACGAGGGAGTTTTAAACGAAAAAAGGTGGTGAGGTATTTTGTAAAGTGCATACTTGCCGGAATCCGCGTCCATCCTTGCACCAATGGTATCCTTGTTGGCCGGTACTCCCAGAACTTCACTTTCCATCTTATCAAACAATGGCGGTACGCTACCGGAAAACAGCGGAATAAAATGATAGGTGGCGCATTTCGCTTTGCCAGCAAATAAATTAAATCCTGCAACCTGTTCTGCATTCATCCCCTTTCTATTTCCCCGCATAAACTGGTCAAAAGGACTATTGAGCAAAACTAAACTTCGTACATAGGCGGCTACAGCTGCACGAATATTGTCGGCGGAAATATTTTTGTCGGCAAACGCAGCACAAAACAATTGCTTGTAACTATTTTTCTGCTCCAACACTTTTACGATGCTTGCAAACTGTCCATTCATCTCCTGCTGGTTAGAGACTACATCATGAATTTGATCTTCTAAAAACGAAATGCGACTATCGTAAAATTGGGCAGACTGAAGTGAAGCGTTATACAAGGTAGGTGTATTGCGCAGCAGCATCCCGGAGCCACTAAGCGTTACGTTTAGCGCCAAACCATCAGTGAAAGCTTTTTGCGGATTGTGGCAGGATGCGCAAGAACGTTTGCCATTTGCGGAGAGCAGTGGCTCTGCAAATAATTTTTTTCCGAGTGCAATTTGGCGAGCAGTTGCTTTGCTGGTACCTGATGGCGCATAAAAAAGCGGTTGCCATGCGCTGGCTTCGAACAATGTGTTTGCATCAGGTCGTAGGGCTCGTTCTTCCTGGGTGAATGGTATCCTTTGCTTTTTCTGGTAAGAGTTTAGCGCAGTAGAAATTGGATTTAAATACTGAGCAATAAAAACAGCCCTATTAAACGCATTAAAATCATTCCCTCCCTGCTTTACATAAGCCATGGCTGCATCAATGTTTTTAATCAAGGGCTTTGTGTCCTTAAAAAAAGCGAGTGCGGTTTTTATTCCACCGAGGGAGGGCTGCAGTTCGGCAATGCTATTACCAGCGACGGGCGAATCAAAGCCTGTGATACCCTTTGTGATGATGCGGTAAAGGTGAAGCTTTAACGCATCGAGTATGTTGCTTTCCGTCAGTTCTATCTCTGGCACTAATGCCTGCAAATGATGTATACGGTTTACAATGGAACTGATTTCAAAGAGGATTTCTTTCCGCAACTGGTCT
>DASVSM010000669.1:0-3416 GCA_036388115.1 Flavisolibacter sp. | reverse complement strand
TTCAGCAAGGTATTTATACTGGGCAACGTGTTGCCAAAAGAATTCAAGATAAAAGCCGATCATAGTTTTGAGGAAACCCGTTTTGCAAACGTAGTTGGCATTCTTCCCGGCAAATCCAGGAAAACGGAACAGGTCATTTTTTCCGGACACTATGATCACATAGGCGTGATGAAGCCAGTAAACGGCGACAGCATTTACAACGGTGCAAACGACGACGCAGCAGGAACAACGGCCGTTATTATGTTGGCTAAGTACTTCAGGCAATTAGGCAATAACGAACGAACACTGGTGTTTGCTGCTTTTACTGCAGAAGAAATTGGTGGCTTTGGTTCGCAGTATTTTTCGCAGCAGTTTGACCCGAAAAATGTGATGGCCATGTTCAACATTGAAATGATTGGAACAGAAAGCAAGTGGGGAAAGAACAGCGCTTATATTACTGGCTTTGACAAAACAAACATGGGTGAGATTTTACAGGCTAATCTCAAAGGCACTGTCTTTCAATTTCACCCCGATCCTTATACGGAAGAAAATCTTTTTTATCGTTCGGATAATGCAACACTGGCAAAGCTGGGTGTTCCGGCACATACCATTTCCACTTCTAAAATGGACAACGAGCCAAATTACCATAAGCCAAGCGATGAAGTAAAGACACTCGACCTGGAGAATATGATTCAGGTTATGAGGGCTATCGCCGAAAGCAGCAAAACAATTGTAAGTGGAAAGGACACGCCAACAAGAGTAAAGGCCGAAGGCCAAAGGGTAAGCTAACTTGATTACTCATTATAGTTATCGATTCAGGAATCCACCTCCAAAGAAGTGGATTCCCTTTTATTGCTTCACCAGTGAAACACCGTGAATAGCTGCGGCAATTTCTTCCAGAAGCGACGGCTCTTTTTCAATGGCATTACCAACAACAATCACATCGGCGCCCGCTTTACAGTTGCGGTAAGCCTTTTCTGCATCGCGTATGCCACCCCCGATCACCAAAGGCACTTCAATGTTTTTTGCCACTACCGCAATCATTTCTTCGGTGATGGCCTTTTTGGCACCGCTGCCGGCATCCATGTAAATCAGTTTTTTCCCTAACATTTCGCCGGCCATGGCTGTGCACAGGGCAATTTCGGCTTTATCTGCAGGAATGGGCGCCGCGCCGCTGATGTACGAAACCGTAGTGGGTGCGCCACCGTCGATGACCATGTAGCCGGTTGAAATAATTTCCAGCCCGCTTTTTTTAACGAAAGGCGCAGAGATCACATGCTGGCCAATCAGCAATTCAGGGTTGCGGCCCGAGATCAGCGACAAGTATAAAAGCGCATCGGCATGTTTACTAAGCTGCGACGGGCTGCCGGGGAATAAAATAACAGGAATAGCAGACTCTTTTTTGATCTGTTCAATGCATTCATCCAGGTGATCGGACACTACCAGGCTGCCGCCTACAAACAAATAATCGACTTTGGAACGGTTGGCAGATTGAACAAGGGAGGAAAGGGAAGATGAAGTCACCTTATCAGGATCAATTAAAACAGCAAAAGCTTTCCGGCCGTTCTTCTTCTTTTCGGCCATGGACTGGTAAACATTCATCTTCATCCGGTTAGTTATTATGCAAAAATGCAAAAAAATTCTTTCCCGTCTTATAGCCGTTTATACACTGCAATTTGTGCGATGTGATTGTTAGTGAAAGAGGCACGGGTTGATGTGTATTGGTTCATATAACCCAGTTCCAGGTCTATTTTTCCCGGCAACCGGTAGCCCAGGGCACCATACAATCGATTTTGGTCGAATGTCTTTCCATTGACTGCCGACCGGTCGCCGGTATTCAGGAACACTTCGTTTTGCAAAGCAAAAAACGGGCCTTTGGAAAAGGGTGCCTGGGCTGTTAATGGAACAATGCTTCGCAAAAAATAACGAAAGCGAAACGCCTGGTCAAAGCCGGCCGCTTCCAGGTTATTGTTGATAACCATGCTCCGGGAGATAAAGCGTTCTTCAAAACGAAAGCGGTGAGCAATGGAAACGGTTTTGAGTTTATGATTAAAAACGGCCTGTTGCCAGATGCGGTGTTCGGGTAATAATTCAGAAAGACTGCCGACATTTCTTCTGTTAGCAATATAAGCGTAGCCACCAGTAAGTACCCAGCTTTTGAAATGAATATTCAGCCCGGGCCGGAATAAAACGGTTTGAATGTTTTTCAAATCATCCGTTGAGCGCAGTTGCCCATCAAAATGAAGACTTAGCCTGTTGTTTATTTTAAAGGTATTAAAAGAAGCCAGCCACCCGCTGAACTGCACCTGTGCCTTTACGGTGCCAAATAATAAAACAGCAATACTGCAAATGAAAACGCGTCTGACCATATTCCTGGTTTCAATGGTTTGCCGCAAATATCAGCATCATTTGAGATGAACCATCTAGTTACTCCTAAAAACAAGCCCTTATTTTCCGGCTGCCGGTTCATTCACTTTTGTGCGAACATCTCCTGCCAGTTTGTACTGGTCCCGCGGGTGACCATTAATGATCAGGCGAATTTTAGATTTCGCTTTTTCATCAATCTCAAAAATATCGGCCCCGCCCAAACCATTCAGGGTAATAAAATAGGTTTCGGAAGGGGAAAAGCTCCGTTCGAAAACTTTTCGCCGCTGTTTATCATTGGTATATACGCCAACGGTCAGCAACTCGCCGGTGGTAGAAACTACATAACGTTCGGATGCCTCAGAACCATTAACCATTGGTTCCTCTGCCAGGAACCGGTAGTACTTCATCACTTCATCTTTCAGTGCGTTCCGGCGGCTTTTCAAACTTTGAATAAACCATTGCCCATCTGTTTCGTAGATAGAAGCAGGCAGTTTTTTTACGCAGGCTTCAATCACATCATCACGCAGCATTGTTTGTATTAACTGGATTGCTTTTTCCCAATTAGCAGCATCCATCTCGTTCAAAAAAGTTTTATCCAATGTCCAGGCCTTCCAGCTCAGGTCTTTAATGTTTTTCAAATTTGGTCCAAAGGGAACAAAGCAACGCATGGCACCGCTTACCTGAACCAGCTGAGGAATCCAGCCGTTGCTTCGATAGAAAGCCCAGTCCCTGTCCCTGGGTATTGCATGGTAAAACCGGAAGCTGGCCGAATCGGTTTGTCCCCAGCGCCAGTTATCGGCATGCCGGTCCCAGTCGGCCATCAGCATATCCAGTATTCTTGCTTTTAATAAAAGGGTTTGCTGAATCTTGTAGCGATTGTCGCGGGTAAGATTGGCTACAACCGTTTCAGAATCTTCCGTACTGTCAAAACCCGGATCACGTTCCTCCAACGTGCAAAGCGTATTTGCCAGCAGCAACCGGTATGGGCCAAGGGCGGCATCGTCCGCAATAAAATAGACCTCCGGTCTTGCAGCCCTGAGACCTGCTGCGTTTGATAGCTCACCTGCCAG